>JBKPJW010000088.1:0-24013 GCA_046730875.1 Actinomycetota bacterium
TGCGGCGCGAGACCAAGCCGAGCCTGCGCGACCTGGTGGCGCCCGGCACCGGGCTCAAGCCGATCGTCTGGGCCGGCATCCTGCTGTCGGTCTTCCAGCAGTTCGTCGGCATCAACGTGATCTTCTACTACTCCACGACGCTCTGGAAGGCTGTGGGCTTCCAGGAAAAGGACTCCCTCACGATCTCCGTGGCCACCGCCGTCACGAACATCCTGGTCACCCTGGTGGCGATCGCGCTCGTGGACAGGATCGGACGCCGTCCCATCCTGCTCGCGGGCTCCATCGGCATGGCCCTCTCGCTGGGCACCATGGCGCTGGCCTTCGGTTCGGCCACCGGATCCGGGGACGCCATCACGCTTCCCGGCGCCTGGGGTCCCGCGGCCCTGGTTGCCGCCAACGTGTTCGTCATTAGCTTCGGAGCCTCCTGGGGTCCGCTGGTGTGGGTGCTCCTGGGCGAGATCTTCCCGTCACGGATCCGCGCCCGCGCTTTGGGCCTGGCCGCGGCCGCGCAGTGGATCGCCAACTTCGCCATCACCCTGAGCTTCCCCGTCATGGCCGCGGCCTCGCTGCCCCTGACGTACGCGATGTATGCGCTGTTCGCCGCGGCGTCGTTCTTCTTCGTGATGTTCAAGGTTCCGGAGACCAACGGCATGTCCCTGGAGCAGGCAGAAACGCTGTTCGTGCCCAAGGGCTCCGCGAAAGACTCTGCCAGGGAGTCCGCCAAGGCCTGAGCCGGCGCCGGCCGCCTTCCGAGGCGGCCGCAGGGCGGCTAGACCACGTGCGGCTCGTGCGCTGCCAGATAGCGGTGTCCGCCAAACACCACGGCTATCGCGGCCACCATAGCCATTGCGCCGGCGAAGAACGGCACCTGCGGGCCGAAGTGCTCGCCCAGCCGGGCGGCGGCAAACGGTGCCAGGGCACCTCCCATCCAGCGCACGAAGTTGTAGCCGGCGGAGGCCACCGGCCGCGGCGAATCGGAAACACCCATGGCCAGCTCCGTGTAAATGGTGTTGTTGATGCCCAGGAGCGCCCCGGAAATGACCACGAGGACGACGACGGCTGGCACCGAGTGCCCCGCTGCCAGGCCCAGCCCCACAAGGTCCAGCATCAGCAGGACCAGCGTGCCGGTCAGGACGCGGACGGCCCCGAAGCGGTTCTGCAGCACGGGGGCAGCAAAGACCGAGAAGACAGCGACGGCGACACCCCAGCCGAAGAACACCCCGCCGATCCCGTAGGCGTCCATGCCCAGGATGAAGGGCGTGAAGGCGAGGACGGTGAAGAAGCCGTAGTTGTAGAACAGGCCGCTCGCCGCCGTCGTCCTGAGTCCCTTGTGACCCAGGGCCAGCAGCGGATCCCGCAGCCGGACCTTCCGCTCGGGCAGCGGGGTCCTGGGCAGCAGGGCAATGAGCGCGATGAACGCCGAGGCCATCAGCACGGCCGTGCCGAAGAACGGCGCACGCCACTGCCAGCCGCCCAGAAGTGCGCCCAGGAGCGGGCCGAGGGAGATTCCGAGGCCGAGCGCGGCCTCGTACAGGATGATTGCCGTGCCGGCGCCACCGCTCGCGACGCCGACAATCACGGCCAGTGCCGTGGCCACGAACAGGGCGTTGCCCAGGCCCCACCCGGCCCGGAAACCGATGAGTTCTGCGACGCTGCCCGACGTGCCGGACAGCGAGGCAAACACGACGATCACCGCCAGTCCGATCAGCAGCGTCCGCTTCCCGCCGATCCGGGACGAGACGTAACCGGTGACCAGCATGGCGACGGCGGTCACCAGGAAATAGCTCGTAAAGAGCAGCGAAACCTGGCTCGGCGAGGCATCCAGGTTCTTGGCGATCGCGGGCAGGATGGGGTCCACCAGGCCGATGCCCATGAAAGCAAACACCGCCGCAAGGGCCGTCGCCCACACGGCCTTGGGCTGTTTAAGCAGTGAGGCCTTCTCCGCCTCGAGGGTAACTTCGGCTGCCGGCAGGGTGTCGGCGGGCTGGCCGTGCATAGGGCTCTCCTCATTGGCTGGAATTGGTTGGAATTTGGGTATCAGGCCTGAAGCGTCGCGTTGATCCTGCCGATGACCGGGAGGGCAGCGGCCAGGGCGGCGCGGTCCCCGCCCGAGAGAGTCGCGAGGATGCCGGCCATGACGGCGTTGCGGCTCTCATTGGCGGACGTGACGGCGGCGAGGCCTGCGTCCGTCAGGGTCACCCGCACGGCGCGGGAGTCCAGGGGGTCCGGCTCCCGGCGGGCGAGGCCGGCGCGTTCGAGCTTGATGATCTGCTCGGTGGCACTGGGCACTTTGACGCCGAGGTTCCGGGCGATGTCACCCACACGCACGCCCGGGCCTGCGCCGGAATCGGATCCGGCGTCCTGCAGCATCTTGAGCGTGCTGAGTTGGGCGGCGCTGAGCTCGCCGTCGGCGTCCAGGCGGCGGACGAGGTAGATGCTGTGCCGGAGGGCCTCGCGGAAGTCCTGCGCGAGGGCGAGAAGGCTGGGATCGGCCGGGTCACTGGGGTTCATATTTAGGTAGCCTAACAGTTAGGCTACCTAATGGTCAAGGAGCACCAGTTGCCCTATCACTCTTGGTCGCCAAAACCGGCGGATAGCAGCCGGATGTGACAGCGCAACGGCGGAGATGACGGGGGTCCTACTGACGGGTCGGGACACAAAGACGCCGGCGCCGGAACTCTCGGGAGTTCCGGCGCCGGCGTCCAATGCTCGGCGTTACAGGAATGCTTTAGACGACGGCCTTGGCTTCCTCAATAAGGGAGGAGACCGCGGTGAACAGCGGGTGGTCCGCTGCCAGTCCGGTGATCTTCTCCGTCGCCTCGTCCGGTGTGGACGCGGACAGGATTTTCGCGAGTTCCACGGCCTCGGCGTCAGCCGGATCATTGAAACGCAGGGCTGCGGCGATGGCCCCGAGCAGCGCTTCCGGGACAATTCCACGCTCCGCCAGCTCGGCAGCGGGTCCGATGAAGCGTTCGTGCCTGCTGAGTTTGCGCAGCGGGGCGCGGCCCACCCGGTTCACGGTGTCCGGCAGGTGCGGGTTGGTGAAGCGGCCAAGGATTTTCTCCACATAGGCCTCCTGCTCCCCGCGGTTGAAGCCGTGCTTGGCCACCAGGAGTTCCTTGGTCTCGTCCAGGACGGCGCGCACGTCGGCGGCGACGTCCTGATCGGCCATGGCCTCGGAAATCTTGCCCAGGCCGGCCTCGAAACCGAAGTAGGCCGCCGCTGCGTGGCCCGTGTTCACTGTGAACAGCTTCCGCTCGATATACGGCTCCAGATCATCCACGAAGGTGGCGCCCGGGATCACCGGCTCCCTCCCGGCGAACGGGGTGCGGTCGATCACCCACTCGTAGAACGTCTCCACCGTGACGTCCAGTCCCTGCCCCGCCTCCTGGTTGGGCACAATCCGGTCCACAGCCGTGTTGGCGAACACGGCCACGGCGTCCAGGGCTCCGGCGGCCGGATCCCACTGGGCATTAACCTCGGACTTCAGGATGTCGGTGGCGTTGATGGCGTTCTCGCACGCCATCACCTCCAGCGGCGCAAGCCCGGCGGCGCGGGCCGCGATGCCCCTGGCGATGGCGGGCGCCACAAACTTCAGGATGTGCGGCCCGACCGCGGTGGTGACGATGTCCGCCGTCGCGATTTCCGCGACGACGGCCGCTTCCTGCGTGCCGGAGTTGAGCGCGCGGAAGTTATCGACCGTACGGACGGCGGGGTTATCCCCCACTTCGTGGACCTGGTAACTGTCCGCGGCGGCCAGCTGGGTGATGAGGGCGTCCGCGACGTCGGCGAACACCACCTCATACCCCGCCTCGTGCAGCAGCAGGCCCACGAATCCGCGTCCGATATTGCCGGCTCCGAAATGAACAGCCTTCACTAGGAGTTGACCTTTCCGAACAGGGCCAGCACTTCGTCAACCGTGGTGGCCGCCTCAAGCTGAGCCACCTGGGCCTTGTTGGTGAAGACCTTGGCGATCGAGGAGAGGATGTGGAGGTGTTCGTTGTTGACGCCGGCCACGCCGACCACGAACTTCACTTCCTTGCCGTTCCAGTCGATGCCGTTCGGGTAGCGGATCACGGACACCGCGGACTTCATGATGTGGTCCTTCGCGGCGTTGGTGCCGTGCGGGATCGCGAGGAAGCTGCCCATGTAGGTGGAGACAGACTCCTCGCGTTCGTGCATGGCGTCAATGTAGCCGGAGTCGACGGCGCCGCGGTCCAGCAGCAACTGGCCGGCCTCGTCGATCGCGGCGTCCCGCGTGGTAGCAGTGCCGTTGAGGACGACGCTTTCGGCTACGAGGATCCCTGCGGGACCAGTATCGGCGCCCGTCTCGGCCTCCGGTTCGGCCTCCGCGGGGGTCTCCGGAGTGCCGACGGCGGTCGCGGCAGGCGCCGCTCCTGCGGCCGTGGTGCCGGCGTCCGTCGTCTCGGCTTCCGTGTTGCTGCTTCTGACCAGCTCCACGATCTCGTCATACCGCGGGCTGTTCATGAAGTTGTCCACGGAGACATGCACGGCGCTTTCGGTCGCGGGCTTGGCCCGCTCGGTCAGGTCCTGGTGGGTGATGACGACGTCGTACGTGTCGCTGAGGTTGGCGATGGCGGAGTTGGTGACCTTGACGTCCGGGAAGCCGGCAGCCTTGATCTTGTTGCGGAGCACGGAGGCACCCATCGCGCTGGAGCCCATTCCGGCGTCGCACGCAAAGACAATGTTCTTGATCGGAGTCGCGAGGACGGCGACGCCACTGGGGCCGACGCCCTCACCGATCAGGGCCGCGGAAACCGAGCTCTTCTTGCCCTTCAGGGCTTCCATCCGGTGGGTGGCCTGGTCAAGGTCGTCTTCCGCGGGTGCCTTGCTGGCTTTCAGGATCACCGAGGCGATGAGGAAGGACACCGTGGTGGCGAACAGCACGGCGAGGGTCACACCGACGTAGCTGTCGCGTGCTGCTGAGGCGTAGACCGCGAGGATGCTGCCCGGGGCTGCCGGGGACCGGAGCCCGGCGCCGGTGACCACCAGGGTGAAGATGCCGGTCATGCCGCCGCCGATTGCGGCGAGGATCATGATGGGCTTCATGAGCACGTACGGGAAGTAGATCTCATGGATGCCGCCGACGAACTGGATGACCGCTGCGCCCGGTGCGGACGCCTTGGCAAGCCCTTTGCCGAAGATGGAGTAGGCGAGCAGGATGCCGAAGCCCGGGCCGGGGTTGGCCTCGAGCAGGAACAGGAGGGATTTGCCCTGCTCCAGCGCCTGCTGCGTACCCAGCGGGGTGAGGATGCCGTGGTTGACGGCGTTGTTCAGGAACAGGACCTTTGCGGGTTCGATGAAGATGCTGGTGAACGGAAGCAGGCCGTTGAGGACGAGGAATTCGACCACGGCGCTGGCGCCATTGCTGAACGCCTTCACGATAGGACCGACCACGAGCATGCCGACGACCGCCATGGCGGCGGCGAGGATGCCGGCCGAGAAGTTGTCGATCAGCATTTCGAAGCCGGGCTTGACCCGGCCTTCCCAGATCTTGTCCGCCTTCATCATCAGCCACGCGGTGAGCGGGCCCAGGATCATGGCGCCGATGAACATCGGGATGTCAGTACCGACAATCACCCCCATGGTGGCCACAGCACCCACCACGCCGCCACGCACGCCGTAGACCATCCGGCCGCCGGTGTAACCGATCAGGAGCGGGAGCAGGTATGTGATCATCGGGCCGACCAGCTTGCCGAGCTCTTCATTGGGCAGGAAGCCCGCCGGGATGAAGAGCGCGGTGATGATGCCCCAGGCGATGAAGGCGCCGATGTTGGGCATGATCATTCCGGACAGGAACGTCCCGAATTTCTGGACGTGTACCCGCACGCTGGTGCGTGGTTTCGCAACTGTCTCTGTTGCCATGTGAGTTCCTAACCGTCGTTCCCGCTGCTTTGCAGGATGGTCCGATAATTTCGCCGAGCTAGCTGGTGGAGCTGTTGGAGATCCGGTGGAGCCATTCGAGGAAGAGCTTGAGTTCCGAGCTGGAGAGCTGGTCCGAGTGGGACGACTGGAGTGCCGCGTTCAATGCGATGGCCGCTACAACCACGGAGGATTTCCCGCTGTCAACAGAACCGTTGTTCCGAGCCTGCTCCGTGGAAACCGCAAAGATCATGGCGTCGCGGGTCATGACGGAGAGCTCGAGGTTCCGCTCCGGCACCTTTTCCGCGATCAGCATGAGGGTCATGCCCACGTTGGCCGCCAGGATGGACCTGGCCGCCTCCTTGGGCGGGACGTTGAGCTGGCCGGAGACCGCCGCCTTGTTGAGCATCTCCTCCATGAGGGCCTCGGCGTCGGCGACGATCGCCGGACGGCTCTCAGGGCGGATGTTGCCAAACATGACGAGGTACAGCTCCGGCTGTTTCAGCCCGAACTGGACATGGTTATCCCACATTCTCCGGATGTCCTCCAGCGGTTGGCCAGAGGGCGCGAAGTCACGTTCGCCCGCGACATATTCGTCAAAACCTGCTGCGACGACGGCGTCGAACAGCCCTTCCTTGTCACCAAAGTGGTGGTAGAGGGTCGGTGCCGTGACACCGGCCAGCTGAGTGATCTGGCGGGTCGATACTGCAGATCCGCCCGAGTTGGCCAGCAGCTCGGCGGCTGCGCGCAGCAGCCGGGCTTTAGGTGGTAGCTGGCCATCGATACTCATAACCGCTACCCTAGCACCTATAGCAACGCTATATGAACTGCATCACATACAATTTTTTCAGGTGCCGTGACCCGCCGCCGACGTAGCCGTCAGCCGCAGGCACAGATGATCAGCAGGGTCATCCGCGGCACCTGGCTTTCCGGCTTACTGGCCACTGGCCTACGACAGAGAATGAGGACCTTCAGTGCAGAACTTCCCAGGAGTAGGCGTCAGCCCCGGCCGCATCATCGGCACCATACGGCAGATGCCCAAACCGATCAGCGAACCCCCTGCCGGGGAGCAGCTGCCCGCAGGAGTCACGGCGGAAGAGGCGACCGCGGCGTTGAAGATGGCGGCCAAGTCCGTCCACGACGAACTCAAGGCCCGTGCTGAGACCGTCACCGGCGACGGCAAGGCCGTCCTTGAGGCCACGGCCCTGATGGCCACCGACACAATGCTGCTCAAATCCGCCACCAAACTGATCGGCCGCGGAACCTCCGGGCAGCGGGCGATCTGGGAAGCCGGCGCTTCCGTCTCGGAAATGCTCCACAACCTGGGCGGCTACATGGCCGAGCGCGCCACGGACGTCCTGGATGTCCGGTCCCGGATCGTTGCCGAACTGCGGGGAGTTCCGGCGCCCGGCATCCCCGTGTCCTCCACGCCGTTCATCCTTGTCGCCGAGGACCTGGCCCCTGCCGATACCGCCACCCTGGACCCGGAAATAATCCTTGCCCTGGTCACGGCCGGCGGCGGGCCGCAGTCCCACACCGCCATCATCGCCCGCTCACTGGGCCTGCCCGCCGTCGTAGCCGCCGCCGGGGTGGACGAACTCGCCGACGGCACCGAGGTGTACGTGGACGGTGCGGCCGGCCTCATCACTGCCAACCCTGACGATACCCAGCGCGCTGCCGCGGCCCACTGGGCCGCCACGGCGTCGCTGCTGTCCGCCTTTGACGGAACGGGCACGACGGCGGACGGGCACCTCGTTCCCCTGCTCGCCAACGTTGGCGGCGCCAAAGACGCCGTGGCCGCGGCCGGCCTGAACGCCCAGGGCGTGGGACTTTTCCGGACCGAGTTCTGCTTCCTGGAACGGGACACCGAACCGACCGTGGAGGAACAGGCGGCTGCGTACCAAGGTGTCTTCGATGCCTTCCCGGGCAAGAAAGTGGTGCTCCGCACGCTCGATGCCGGCGCGGACAAGCCCCTGCCGTTCCTGACCGACGCCACCGAGCCCAACCCCGCGCTGGGCGTCCGCGGCTACCGGACCGACTTCACCACCCCGGGAGTCCTGGAGCGCCAGCTGCAGGCGATTGCCCTGGCTGAGAAGGCATCCGAGGCCGACGTCTGGGTGATGGCCCCGATGATTTCCACCGCTGAGGAAGCCGCCCGTTTTGCCTCGCTCTGCGCGGCGGCCGGGATCAAGACCCCCGGCGTCATGGTTGAAGTCCCGTCGGCGGCCCTAACGGCAGAGTCGATCCTGCGCGAAGTTGGCTTCGCCAGCCTCGGCACCAATGACCTCACCCAGTACGCCATGGCCGCGGACCGCCAGCTGGGTCCGCTGGCCGCCCTGAACACTCCCTGGCAGCCGGCCGTGCTGCGGCTCGTGGGCCTGACGGTGGAAGGCTCGGCGGCCGAGGGCCACAACAAGCCGGTGGGCGTCTGTGGCGAGGCCGCCGCGGACCCGGCCCTCGCCGTCGTCCTCACGGGGCTGGGCGTCACCACCTTGTCTATGACTGCGCGGTCCATCGCGGCCGTGGCCGCGGTGCTGAAAACCGTCACCCTGGCCGAAGCGCAGGAACTGGCCAAGCTGGCCTTGTCCGCGCCGAGCGCAACTGAGGCCAGGGCCTGGGTCCGCGCAAAGCTGCCGGTCCTGGAGGACCTTGGCCTCTAACGGGAGGTCCGCCGCTGGCCCCTCGGGAGGCCCGGCGGCGGCCCTGCCGGCGGGCTCACCGGTTAGGATGCAGCCATGGCACTGATTGCTCCCCGGGTGACGCCCGGCCTCCCGGCCGAGGACGCGCAGAAACTCAAGTACGCCCTCGACGGCAGCCACGACATCACGGTGTTCGTGGACGGGACCGTCCACCGCCTGCCGCCCGCGGCGAGGGACGCCGTCGTGGACCTGCTGGACCGCTTCAGCCGCGGCGAGGCCGTCACGGTCAGCAGCGTTGAGGAGATGCTGACGACGTCGCGGGCCGCCGAGCTTGCGGGGATCTCGCACACGTACCTGCGGAACATGACCGACCGCGGCGAGATCCCGGTGGAATACCGGGGAACGCACCGGCGGATCCGGCTGGCCGACATCATGGCCTGGCTGGAAACGCAGAAGAAGAATAATACGGTCGCGGGGTTGACGGTCAGCCAGGATGACGATGGAACAGATGCTTCATGAAGCAGGGATAAGGATCAAGCAACGATCCCGCTTCGGCGCGGAAAGCCGAATACGCCGCGGGTTAAGCTTGATTTGTGGGTAAATTCAGAGGATGGCACATCATGGCAGGCTTCGCCGCCATGCTGCTCGCCGGCATCTTCGGATCCGCGATGGGACTGAACAATACGGCCACGTATTTGGCCAGCGGCGTCGCCTTCGTTGCGGTGTCGCTCTGGGTGGACAGCTGGATTTCCCGCCGCCGGCGCGCCGCGCGCCAGCCTGCTCCCGGCGCTGGCGCCGGCAATGACGCCGGGCTGGCCCTCGACGCCGATCCCTCCAAGCGCGAGGGCTAAATCCGGGGTCGGCCCGCCCAGCGCCGCGCCTTGAGCGCAGCATGAAGCTCCAGCCGCACCATTCCCTTCAGCGGGTCCACGCCCAGCACCTGGCGGATCCGGCCCAGCCGGTTGTAGATGCTGCTCCGGTGCAGGTGCAGCTTGGCCGCCACTTCCTGGACGGAGCCGTCGTTGTCGTAGAAAAGCTCCAGCACCGGCAGCAGCTCGTGGTTCCGGTCATGGTCCTCCAGGAGGCGGAAATACACGGACCCCGCATCCGCCCAGGCTCCCGCTCCGCCGCCGGCTGACGCCAGGAGCTGATAGACGCCGGTAGCCCGGCAGTCGACCAGCTCGCCCAGCTGCGGATCCACTGCTGCGGCCTGGGCGGCCTGCCGGGACTGCCGGTAAGCCTCGGCGAGTTCCCGCGGCCTGGCAAATCCCTCGCTCGTGCCCAGGATGATCCGCCGGACCGTGCGCCCGGATCGTTTGGCCAGTTCCAGCTGGTAGTGCACCAGGACCTGGGCGTGGTCGGCGCGTCCGGTGGATTCCCTGAAGAGCACCACCGCATGGGTTTCCGTGCCGGCGCTGAACAGTGCCGCGTCGACACCGATGGTGGCCTGCAGTGCCGCGGAGCGGTGGATGAGCGTGTCCGCAATGGGATCCGAGCCCCCGGCCCAGCCATCCGCATCCAGGACGGTCACCAGCTGCCAGGGTCCCTTGCCCTGGACCTCTTTCCAGCCGCCCACGGCTGCCGTCGCATTGGCCTCGCCGGCGCACGCGGCCAGGAACTCCTGCTCACGGCGGCGGCGGAACTCGGACTCGGCCGTGTTGGAATCCAGCAGCAGCGAGGACAACTGCTCCAGCTCCGGCGCCACGTCCTGGAGCTGGAGCAGGACGGAGGCGGCGCTTGGCTCCTCGGCGTCGAGCTGCACCCACAGGTACCCCACCCGGAAACCCCGCACCAGCAACGGCACGCACACGCGACCCAGCATGCCAAGCTCCGCGTTGGCCGGCACCACAACCGGCCGGACCGCCGTCGCAATCCCGTGGGAAAGCTGCCACGCAATGACGTCTACCGGCACGCGCTTACTGAGCAGGAAGTTCACCCGGACGCGGTCCGCATGCGACTGGTTGGAGCTGTAGGCCAGGAGCAAACCGTCGAGGTCCTCGAGGGAAAGGCCGCGGCCCAGCCGCTGCGCCACCTGCTCCACGAGTTGTTCCACGTCCTGCTGCTGCATCCTGCCAGAGTACTGCCCCGGCGCGCCGCACTGCGAATGCGCCCGCCGACAAACACGAGCCGACACCTGACGCCCGCGGCCTCGACAAATGTCTATCCGCGGATTCCAAAAACCCCGAAATCACGCGGCCGGTGCCGTGGGGCCGGCTGCAGCTCATGTCACCTGCCTCACAGACGGATTTATTCTGGAAGTACGAAATCCCCCGCTCATCCAGGCCCATGAGGCCCTCACGACTGGAGCCAACAAATGATCATCGGTGTACCCAAAGAGATCAAGAACAACGAATTCCGCGTCGCCATCACCGCTGCTGGCGTCCACGAATTCCGCACCCACGGCCACGCGGTCCTCGTCGAGCGCGGCGCAGGCCTGGGCTCCGGCATCACGGACGAGGAATACGCCATCGCCGGCGCCGAGATCGTCGCCGAGGCCGACGACGTCTGGGGCCGCGCCGACATGGTCATGAAGGTCAAGGAGCCCATCAAGGCCGAATACCACCGGTTCCGCAAGGGCCTGATCCTCTTCACCTACCTGCACCTGGCCGCCGAGCCTGAGCTGACCCAGGAACTGATCAACTCCGGCGTCACCGCGATCGCCTACGAGACGGTCCAGGAAGGCCGGACCCTGCCGCTGCTGGCCCCGATGTCCGAGGTCGCCGGCCGCCTGTCCGTCCAGGTGGGTGCCACCTCGCTGATGGCTCCGGCCGGCGGCAAGGGTGTGCTGCTCGGCGGCGTTCCCGGTGTCCGCCCGGCCAAGGTGGTTGTCCTGGGCGCCGGCGTCGCAGGAACCAATGCCGCCGCCATGGCCTTGGGCCTGGGTGCCGACGTCACCATCCTGGACATCAACATCAACCGCCTGCGCGAACTGGACGCCCAGTACCAGGGCCGCCTGAAGACCGTTGCCTCCAACGCCTACGAGATCGAGAAGTCCGTGGTCGACGCCGACCTCGTCATCGGTTCGGTACTGATCCCGGGCGCCAAGGCCCCGAAGCTGGTCACCAACGAACTCGTCTCCCGGATGAAGCCCGGCTCCGTGCTGGTGGACATCGCCGTGGACCAGGGCGGCTGCTTCGAGGACACGCACCCCACCACGCACCAGGAACCCACCTACAAGGTCCACAACACGATCTTCTACTGCGTCGCCAACATGCCAGGCGCCGTCCCGAACACCTCCACCTATGCGCTGACCAACGTCACCCTGCGCTACGCCGTCGCCCTGGCGAACCTGGGGGTAAAGGCCGCGTTCGAGCGCGACACAGCCCTCGCCGCAGGCCTGAACATCGCCGGCGGCAAGGTTGCGCACCGCTCCGTGTCCGAGGCGCACAACCTGCCCCTCGTCACCGACTGGCACGAGCTCGTCTCCGCGTAACCGGCTAGCATCGACTGCTCCGTAACGGCCCTTCTGAACGCTCAGAACGGCGGTTACGGAGCAGTCGATCGCTGTTTAACCCAGGGACCGAGCCTGCTCGATGAGCCGCAGCACCTCGAGCGGGCCCGCCGGGTCGACCGGGACGGGCAGCGCGGAGGCGGCGCCGCCGTCGGCGATCTTGTCCGCCAGGATCCGGTAGAACTCCGGGTACGCTCCGCGCTCGGTGGGCAGCCGGTCCAGGTGCCCGTCGCGCCCCAGGAGACCGGCCCAGTCCGGGTCCTCCACGCCATAGTCCGCGTCCAGCGGGCTTCCGCCGGCAACGATGAAGGGCTCCTGCGGGTCCACCCCGTGTTTGGTGAAGCCGCCCCCGCTGCCCAGGATGCGGTAGCGCGGACCCTGCTGCGCGCAGAGCATGTTCATCCACAGGTGGCTGGTGACCCCGGAGTCGTGCTGCAGGACCACGAAGACGTCGTCGTCAGCCTGTCCTCCCGGCCGCCGGGTCTCCAGTTCCGCGTGCGTGACAGTGGCTGGCCCAAAGAGCTGCACGGCCTGGTCCATCAGGTGGGTGCCGAGGTCAAACAGCACGCCGCCGCCTTGCTCCGCCGTCGCGGCCGCCTTCCACGCCTTCGGCACGTCAGGCGACCACCGCTCGAAGCGGGACTCAAAGCGGGTCACGGCGCCGAGCGTTTCGCTGCCCAGCAGGGCATTGACCGTGAGGAAGTCGCCGTCCCAGCGCCGGTTCTGGAAGACGGTGAGCACGCGGCCCAGCCGCGCGGCCAGATCAATGAGTTCCTGTCCCTCGGCGCTTTTGACCGCGAAAGGCTTGTCGACCACGACGTCGAGCCCGGCTTCCAGCGCCGCTTTGGCGAGCGGATAGTGGGTGGCAGGCGGCGTGCCGAGCACCAGCAGGTCCAGCTCGCCGTCGAGTTCGAGCAGGTCAGCCGGGGTGTCGACGATCCTGGCCGTCGGGTAGCTTGACGCGGCGTCAGATTTCCTGCCGGCGTCGGAAGTGGCGATGGCAGCCAGCGAAAAGGCGGGGTTGGCGGCTATGAACGGTGCGTGGAAAACGCTGCCCGAGAGGCCGAAGCCTGCGACGGCGGCGCGGATGGGCCGGGTTGAATCGTTGGTCATGAAGCCTAGGCTACGCGCCGCGCACCACCCGTGAGACAAGTTCCCGCCAGGTTTCGGCGAGCCGCTCGGGCGCAATTCCGTACACCCTGACTGCGTGCAGCAGCAGCTCCGGTTCCAGCGTCGCTCCCAGGGCCGAGGCCATGAGCCAAGGGTCAGCCGTCACGCCGGCCTCCCGCAGCAGCATCTCAAGGTGGCGGTGCCAGAGGACGGCCGGCGGCACATCGAACCTGTTGTAGACGGAGGCATCGGCGGCCCGGGCCAGCTCCCCGAACTCCAGGATCCAGTCAATTCGTGCGGCGCCGACGGCGATCAGACGCTCCAGGGGCGGCGCGCCGGGGCCCACCGGCGGCGGCCCGAACATGAACCTGCCTTGAAAGTCGGCCTCGGCACCACTGAGGAGCGCCATCATCAGCCCGGCACGGCTGCCGAACCGCCGGAAGACCGTGCCTTTGCCCACCCCGGCGCGCCGCGCCAGCCGGTCCATAGTGAGGGCGTCGGCGCCGGATTCCTCAACGATTTCCCGGGCGGCGCAGAGCAGGAGCTCCCGGTTGCGCGCCGCGTCACGGCGCTCGGACTCTGCGGCGGGCGCGCTGGGGGGTGCTCCCCCGGGCTGGGCGCCGGGACGGATGGGGATGAGGCTCACATCGCTGATTCTAGCGCCTCGGAATATAACCGGACCGCAGTCCGTTTAGCATGGATGAAGGCCCTCAAGCCTCCACGATCCGCCAGCCGTCGGAACCAACCCGCGGCTCGATGCATAGGAGTTCACATGTCCAAGAAGACCGTCCTCGCCCTCGTCGGCAGCCTGCGCGCCGGCTCCACCAACCTGCAGCTGGCCGAGGCCATCCAGCTCAACGCGCCGGAACAGGTGGACGTAGTCATCCACGAGAACCTCGGCAACATTCCGTTCTACAACGAGGACATTGACGTCGAAGGCCAGGTGCCCGCTGCTGCCGCCGCCCTGCGCGCCGCCGCCAACGACGCCGACACCATCCTGCTGGTTACGCCGGAACACAACGGCACCGTCCCGGCCTCCCTCAAGAACGCCATCGACTGGCTGTCCCGCCCGTTCGGCGCCGGGGCCCTTGCCGGCAAGCCCACCGCAGTCGTCGGAACCGCCTTCGGCCAGTTCGGCGGCGTTTGGGCCCAGGACGAGGCCCGCAAGGCCGTCGGCATTGCCGGCGCCCAGGTGCTTGAGAACGTCAAGCTGGCCGTTCCCGGCTCCATGGTCCGCTTCGCCGAGGTCCACCCGAAGGACGACGCCGAAGTTGTCGAGCAGATCAAGGATGTATTCAACGCCCTGGCCGAAGTCCGCACGGCCGAAGCAGCCTAGGCCCAGCGCACTTCCGGCACAGCAACCTCCGGCCCCGGCAGCACTGTGCTGCCGGGGCCTCGCCATTTCAGGTAATCGCAGTCTCAAAAACAATCGTTTCCCGTCAGGCAACATGGGTAGTATCCTAAGCAATGTGACCCACGAAACACTTGAGGCCGCCGCAGCAGTCCTTCCGGCCGAGGCCATTGACGCAATCGAACGTGCGGCTACGTCCGCCCACCGCCACGAGATCCTGTTCTCGGAGCGCGCAGCAAATATCAAGCAGTCGGCCGTCCGGGACGTCTTCGACATCTCGATGCGGCCCGGCCTGGTGTCCCTCGCCGGCGGCAGCCCGTACCTGCAGTCCCTGCCCCTGGAACGCCTTGGCCAGACCGCCGCGAAGATCATCGCCGAGCAAGGGATGACTGCCCTGCAGTACGGCAGCGGCCAGGGTACGGCGGAACTCCGCACGCAGATCTGCGAGGTCATGGCGGCAGAAGGGATCCTCGACGCCGACCCCGCGAATATCGTGATCACGGCCGGCTCACAGTCCGCCCAGGATGTGGCCACCAAGGTCTTCTGCAACCCGGGAGACGTGGTTCTCGTGGAGGAACCCACCTATGTGGGCGCCCTCAACACGTTCGAGGCCTACCAGGTGGAAGTCCAGACCGTGCCGATGGATGAGAACGGCATCATCCCGGAGCTGCTGGAGGCGAAGATTGCCGCACTCCAGACCGCCGGCAGGAACGTCAAGTTCCTTTACACCATCCCCAGCTTCAACAATCCGTCCGGGATTACCCTGTCCGCCGAGCGCCGGCAGGCGGTGGTAAATACATGCCGCCACGCGAATATTCTCGTACTGGAGGACAACCCGTATGGCCTGCTGCGCTTCGACGGCAAGCCGCTGACGCCGCTGAGGGCAGCCAACCCGGATGACGTGATCTACATGGGGTCCTTCTCGAAGATCTTCGCCCCCGGCCTGCGGATCGGCTGGGCCCTCGTCCCGGCCCACCTGCAGCGCCGTTATTACCTGGCGTCGGAGGCCGTCACCCTGTGCCCGCCGACGCTGAACCAGATGCTGGTATCGGCCTATCTGCGCGACTACGACTGGCGCGGCCAGATCGAGACCTACCGGGGTCTGTACAAGGAGCGCTGCGAGGCAATGCTTGCCGCCCTGACTAAGTACATGCCGGACGGGCTGAGCTGGACGCATCCCGATGGCGGCTTCTTCGTGTGGGTCACGCTCCCCGAGGGCGTGGACACGTACCCGCTGCTGAAGAAGGCAATTGATGCCGGCGTCGTCTTCATTCCGGGAGCGGCATTTACGCCGTCGGACGACACGTCGAATAAGATCCGGCTGGCGTTCAGCGCGGTGCCGCCCGAATCGATCCGTGAGGGTGTGCGCCGGCTCGCCCCCGTCCTGCGGGAAGCGATCGAGTCGCTGTAGCCTGAATCACCGCGGGATTTCGTTGGCAGGGTTCGTTAAGACAGAGGAGCGGTCCATGACCGGAGTTATCGTTGTTGGCGTCGACGGCAGTGAGACCGCCCTGCGGGCGGCGCACACCGCGCGCGACCTAGCAGCCTCGCTGGGGGCGACCCTGCATGTGGTCAGCGCCTTTGACAGCGACAGGACCGAGATCTACGGCAGCGGCAGCGACAAGTGGATCGTTTCCGATGCCGGCAACGCCGAGAAGGTGGCGCGGACGGTAGCGGACGGCCTGCGCCGCCCGGGCACCGATGTCACCTATGCCGCCGCCCGGGGCAAGCCCGCCGAGGCCCTGATCCGGGAAGCCGAACGGACGGATGCCCGGATGATAGTGGTCGGAAATCGCCGCATGCAGGGGATAGGCCGCGTCCTAGGGAGCGTCGCGAACAGCGTGGCCCACAACGCCCCCTGCGACGTTTACATCGCCAAGACCGACGCCGACTAGGCGCCTACTGCTTGAGCATCCGGCGCAGGATCTTCCCTGAGGCGGACTTCGGCACCGCCTCGATGAACTCCACCCGACGGACCTTCTTGAACGGCGCCACCTTGGCCGCGACAAAGTCCAGAACGGCTGCCTCGTCCAGGGCCTCGCAGTCCGGGCCGGGCTGGCGCACCACGAACGCCACGGGCACCTCCTGGCCGTCGGCGTCGAGGGTTCCCACCACCGCCGAGTCGGCAATGCCCGGGTGCGTGAGGAGCAGCGCCTCAAGCTCCGCCGGGGCGATCTGGTAGCCCTTGTACTTGATCAGTTCCTTGAGCCGGTCCACGATCGTCACCACCCCGTCCGCACGAACCGTGGCGATGTCCCCGGTGTGCAGGTAGCCGTCCGGATCCAGGGCTTCCGCGGTGTCCTCCGGCCGGTTGAGATAGCCGAGCATCACGTTGGGCCCGCGGCACAGCAGATGCGCCGGCGCGCTGGTTCCCGACGCGGGAACCGGGATGTCCTCCCCCGTGGCCGGATCCACCAGCCGGCACTGCATGTTAGGCACCGTGTACCCGACGGAACTGACGGGAACGCCATGGGCGTGGCGCGGAATCAGGTGCGAAACCGGGCTCAGCTCAGTCATGCCGTAGCCCTGCAGCACGCGGCAGCCAAGGCGTTCGGCCAGGCTACTACCGAGCTCACCGTCCAGCGGCGCCGCGCCCGAGAGCGTGGTGTGCACCGAGGTGAGGTCGTACTCGGAAACAAGCGGATGCTTGGACAGCGCCACGGCCACGGGCGGGGCGATGAACAGGTAGCTGCACCGGTGATCCTGGATGATCCGCAGGAACTCGGGCAGCTCGAACCGGGGCATCGTCACGAGCCTGGCACGCTGGCGCAGTGCGAGGTTCAACAGCACCGTCAGCCCGTAGATGTGAAAAAACGGCAGGACCGCAAGGAGCCGGTCCTCGGAGCCGACGTCGAGGAGCCCCCTGGACTGCTCCACATTGGCGACCAGATTTCGGTGGCTGAGCATGACGCCCTTGGGCCGGCCCGTGGTGCCGGAGGAGTAGGGCAGCACGGCCACATGCGTGGCGGGATCAAACGAGACGAGGGGCGCCGGTGAGCCCAGTGCGAGCAGGTCACCCAGCGAGGGGTGGCCGGCGGCGCCGTCGAGCACCACGAGCCGGGCGGCCGGGATCCCCGTCCGTTCTGCGGCCTCCCGGGCGGCAGGCAAAAGCGCCGAGACGGTGAAGAGCCACTCCGCGCCGGCGTCAGCGAGCTGGCCGGTGATCTCATCCGCCGTGTACAACGAGTTGATGGTGGTGACCGTGGCGCCCGCCCGGAGCAGGCCGTGGAAGACGGTGGCAAAGGCGGGAATGTTGGGGCACAGGATGGCTGCCACGCCGTGCACGCCGAGACCTTGGGCGGCGACGGCACCGGAGAGGGCTTCGATCTGCCCGCGGAGCGACCGATAGGTGGTTTCCGCACCGCTAACGCCATCGACGACGGCGACCCGATCCAGGTCCTCCTCCCCCAGACTGCCAAAGAGGTAGTCGTAAAGGCCGAGATTGGGAACATCGACGTCGGGGTAGGGGCTTGAGAACACGCAACATCTCCTTCGATCCGCGTCCGCCGGACCGGCGGCGGCTGCTGCCACTCTAATGCGGCGGTGCGTCCCGGGACAGGACTTCACGGACTTGACGAGGATCACGCCCTCCAGTGCGCAGTCTCACCGCATCGGGGCCATCCGCCGGCGGACCGGATCGGTAAAGTTTAAAGTGCCCTGCGATGGTGCGGACGTCCATGAACCCACCTATCAAGGGACCAACAAAATGATCACTCTTCAGCGCCGCCAGCTGGTTGGCCACGACATCCTGCTGGCACGGCACGGGAACCACATCAGCATGATGCGCGTGGACCGCAATGCCGGGCGCGTCGTGGCCTTCCTTGACGACGGCACAACGGACAGCGCCCCCAACCTGATTGCGCCGGGCCTGCGCATGCCGGATACCATGCGCAGCGTGCTCCGTGAGGACTGGAAGTTCCTCACCGGTGTCAGCGCGTGCAGCGTGGGGCTGGCGGGCCTGATGTTTGCCGCGACGGCCGCCTTCGCCGGCCTCAGCGGCGATCCTGCCATGGCCCAGATGCTGGTTGCGTACTCGGCCTACTGAGGATTCCGGCCAATCGGCCCGAGACCGAGAGAGACTGCCAGAACCCCGCCGCTGCATCGTTCAGCGGCGGGGTTCCGTCGTTCCCGCTTCAGTCAAGCAGCAGCGCAGGCTCTTCCAGGATGGCGGCGACATCGGCCATGAAGCGGGCCGAAAGGTCCCCGTCCACCACGCGGTGGTCGAAAGAGCCGCCAAGGGTGGTGATCCAGCGCGGAATGACTTCGCCGTCCAGGACCCAGGGCTTTTGCTTGATGGTGCCGAACGCCACGATCGCGACTTCGCCCGGGTTGATAATCGGCGTGCCGGTGTCGATCCCGAGGGCGCCGATGTTTGTCACTGTGAGCGTTCCGCCCTGCATCTGTGCGGGCTGGGTCTTGCCGGCCCGGGCCGTGGTGGCGAGCTCGTTCAGGGCCAGGGCCAGCTGCTTGAGCGAGAGGTCCTGGGCGTTCTTGATGTTCGGCACCATCAGTCCGCGGGGCGTGGCGGCCGCGATGCCCAGGTTCATGAAGTGCTTGACGTGGATCTCCGCGGAATCGCTGCCGTCCGGGTTGTCCACCCACGTGGCGTTGACACTGGGGTTTCGCGCCGCGGCCCAGATGACCGCCTTGGCGAGGATCAGCAGCGGGGAGACCTTGATGCCTTCGAAGTCGCGGGAAGCCTTGAGGCGCTTGACGAATTCCATGGTCCGGCTGGCGTCGACGTCGACGAAGATGCTGACGTGCGGGGCCGCGAAAGCGGATTCAACCATGGCTTTTGCGGTGGCCTTGCGGACGCCCTTGACCGGGATCCGTTCGATCCGCTGGTCCTGCGGGCGGCCGGACCGGCCCCAGAACGATTCCGCCTTGTCCACTTCGGCGTCGCGCTGGGCCTGATAGCTCACGAGGTCGTCCCGGGTCACTTCGCCGCGGGCGCCCGTGGGCACCACGTCGGCCAGGTTGATTCCGAGGTCCCGGGCGATCTTTCGCACCGGCGGCTTGGCCAGGACCCTGCCCACCAGGCCGCTGATGGCACCACCGAGGGTGGGGCGGGTGTCAACGATGTCGGCGATGCCAGCGGCTTCTTCCGCCGGGCGGCGGGCCGCGTCGGGGCTGATCCAGATGCCCTGGGCCTCCACCGGTTCGGCTGCAGGGGCAGGGCTGCTGACTGCCGGGGCTGCATGGCCCCCGGCCGCGGGGGCGGAAATCCGCCGCCGGCGCTTGATGGCGTCGGCCTTGGGGCCTGAACCCACAAGGGGGCCGCCGGCCGGGCGGCCGGCCGGTTCGCCGGCGTCGGACGTGTCAGCCTGCAGTGTGCCGTACATCGGCGCCTCGGCGGCCGGGGCCGGCACGGTTGCTGCAGCCGCGGCGCCAGCCGGGGCGGCGACAGCGTCACTCACGCTGATGATCGGCGTGCCGACCTCCACCGTGACTCCCTCGGGAACCAGCAGTTCGGTGACGGTCCCCGCGAACGGCGAGGGCAGCTCCACGAGGGACTTGGCCGTCTCGATCTCGCACAGGACGTCGTTGATCGCCACGGTATCGCCCGGCTTGACTTTCCAGGCCACGATCTCGGCCTCCGTGAGCCCTTCGCCGACGTCGGGGAGGTTGAACTTGTTCAGCGTCATGGGTCCTCGCTAGTACGCCAGGGCGCGGTCCAGCGCCTCTAGGATGCGGTCGATGTCCGGCAGGTAGTCTTCCTCGACCTTGGCCACGGGATAGGGCATGTGGAATCCGCCGACACGGATGACGGGGGCCTCCAGCGAATGGAACGCCCGTTCGCTGATCCGGGCCGCAATTTCGCCGCCGATGCCGCCGAATGTGGGGGCCTCGTGGGCCACGATCAGCCGGCCGGTCTTCCGGACCGAGGCCGTGACGGTGTCAAAGTCGATCGGTGAGATGGACCGGAGGTCGATTACCTCGACGCTGTGGCCGTCCTCGGCGGCGGCTTCGGCCGCGGCCAGGGCCACGGGCACCAGCGGCCCGTAGACGACGACGGTGGCGTCGGTTCCCTCGCGGAGCACATGCGCTTTGAAGGGGTCCGCGGACGCCCCGGGGGTTTGGGTGTCCACCTCGCCCCTGAGCCAGTAGCGGCGTTTGGGCTCGAAGACGATGACGGGGTCCTGGCAGTCGACGGCCTGCTGGATCATCCAGTAGGCGTCGTGCGGGTTGGACGGGGTGATGATGCGCAGGCCGGCGGTGTGGGCGAACAGCGCCTCCGGCGATTCGGAGTGGTGTTCGATCGAACCGATGCCGCCGCCGTACGGGATCCGGATAACAACCGGTACGGTCAGGTTGCCGTTGCTGCGCGAGTGCATCTTGGCCAGCTGCGTGGTGATCTGGTTGAAACCGGGGAACACGAAGCCGTCGAACTGGATTTCACAGACGGGCTGGTAGCCGCGCAGGGAGAGTCCGATTGCCGTGCCGATAATGCCGGACTCGGCCAGCGGGGTATCCACGACGCGGTCGGCGCCGAATTCGGCAATCAGCCCGTCAGTGACCCGGTAGACACCGCCGAGTGCCCCGATGTCCTCGCCCATCAGCAGCGAGCGGGGGTTGTTGGTCAACGTGGCCCGCAGGCCCTCATTGATGGCCTTCGCGATGGTCATGGTGGTCATCACTGGGCCGCCTTGTCTGTCTGGTCAGCGTTGCCCTGATCTGATCTTGCTCGGTCTGATTTTGCCTGGTCTGATTTTGCCTGTTCGGCCGTCTCGGCGTCGGCGAATCCGGCGCTGTATTCCTCGAACCAGGCCAGTTCCTCGGCCACCAGCGGATGGGCCTCCACATACGTGTTGGCGAATGCAGTCCGGATGTCCGGGGTTTCCAGGTCGTGGGTGGTCTTGCGGACATAGGCGGCGAGCTCGTCGCCGTCGGCCTTGACCTGTTCGAAGAAAGCGTCATCCGCGAGGCCCTGGGCGCGGAGATATTTCTCCAGCCGCGCCAGGGGGTCCTTGGCCCGCCACAGGGCTTCTTCGGCGGATTCACGGTACTTGGTGGGATCGTCGGCCGTGGTGTGGGCGCCCACCCGGTAGGTGAAGGCCTCGATCAGCACCGGACCGTTGCCCTCGCGGGCCTGCTCCAGTGCCCATTCCGTCACGGCGTGGACAGCGATGACGTCATTGCCGTCCACCCGGATGCCGGGGAATCCATAGCCCTTGGCGCGGTTGGCCAGCGGGATGCGGGTCTGCACCGAGCTCGGCACGGAGATGGCCCAGTGGTTGTTCTGGCAGAAGAAGACCACGGGCGCCTGATAGGACGCGGCGAACACCATGGATTCGTGGACGTCGCCTTCGGAGCTGGCGCCGTCGCCGAAGTACACCATGACGGCGGCCTTGGGCTCCACGGCCTGTCCGGGTTCCCCGCTGGCGACAGCGTTGGCGGCCGCCAGCTTCTGGTCGCGCTGGATGCCCATGGCGTAACCGACGGCATGAGGGGTCTGGGCCGCCAGGACCAGTGTGTAGAGGTGGAAGTTCGTGTCCTTCGGGTTCCACCCGCCATTGGAAACCCCCCGGAACTGACGCAGCAGCTCGGCGAGGTCCACGTTGCGCGTCAGGGCCACGCCGTGTTCCCGGTAGGTCGGGAAGATGTAGTCCTGCGGCTGGCTGGCCCGGCCGGAGCCGATCTGCGCGGCCTCCTGCCCCGTCAGCGGGACCCACAGGGCCAGCTGTCCCTGCCGCTGAAGGGCGGTGGCTTCCACGTCGAATCGGCGGATCTTGGCCATGTCGGCATAAAAGCCGCGCAGGATCTCAGGATTCAGGCGATCGGCGTACTTGGAAAAAACCGGGTCGGAGCCCAAGGTGCCGTCGGCGCCCAGAAGTTGCACCATCGGCTCGGCCGGGGCGCCTTGTTGGGCTTCAGCCTCCGCCTCGAGCCGGTCATCCATCTCGGTTCCGTCGAACTCGGTAGAGGGCAGATGTGTGGCGCCCATACCGTCTCCTTGCTTGCCGCATCCGAATGCGCCGCAATCGCTGGGATATATGCCGAACTGGAAATACATTCCGAATCCGGCATATATTTTGGCTTACGTCCTTACTTTATCCGCACGGAGCGGCCCGAACGCGTCATGTTAAGCGCTAGGAACGCCGTGGCGGTTTTGTATAGATCGCACAGAGCTCTAGAAACCGGGTGTTCGCTTCCGTTTCGCCGATACTGACCCGGACGCCTTCGTCGCCGAAGGCACGCACGGAGATCGCCCGCTCTGCCGCCAGGCCAGCGAATTCCGCGCTGTTTGCGCCCAGATTGAGCCAGACGAAGTTACCCTGGGCCTCGGGAACAAACCATCCGAGTTCCCGCAGTCCGGCCGTGACCCGGTCCCGTTCGTCAACCAGGCTTTGTACCCTTTCTACAACGTCGGGGAAGTGCTCGAGCGACGTGACGGCTGCCGTTTCCGCGATCTGGGACACCGCGAACGGGGTGGCGGCGACGCGCAGGTGCTGGGTCAGCTCGGGCCGGGAGACGCTATAGCCCACGCGGAGTCCGGCGAGGCCGTGTGCCTTCGAGAACGTCCGCAGGACAACGACATTGGGGTACTTGCGGTACATGGCGATGCCGTCCACAGCGTCGTCGGAGCGCACAAATTCCTGATAGGCCTCATCGATGACCACCACGACGTCGGCGGGAACGGCCTTGATGAAGCGCTCCGTTTCCTCGGTGGTCAGGATGGGGCCGGTCGGGTTGTTGGGCGTGCACAGCAGGATCATCCGGGTCCGTGCGGTTACCGCGGCAGCCATGGCGTCAAGATCATGCCGCCCGTCCGCCGTCACCGGGATCCGCACACTCTCGGCACCGGCGAGTCCGACGCAGATCGGGTATGCCTCGAACGACCGCCAGGCGTAGATGACCTCGTCGGCCTTGCCGTCGTCGTTCTGGCCGGCGAAGGTGGCCAGCAGCTGATTCAGGGCGCCCAGGCTGCCGGCACCCGTGACGATGTCCTCGGCCGGGACGTCCAGGAACCGGGCGAGCGATTCGCGGAGCTTGCTGCTGAGCGGATCGGGATACCGGTTGAAGTCGGTCTGCGCCACGATGGCCTGCTGCACTGCAGGGATCGGGGGCAGGGGATTTTCGTTCGAGGAAAGCTTGTAGCTGACCAGACCCTCAACGGGGGCGGGCGGTTTTCCGGCCGCGTATCGGGGCAGGAGGTCTACCACGGACCGGGGCCTGATGCCCCCGGCCGTGTTCTCTGATGAAGTCATGCCAACTAGCCTACTTCGCCTCTCTGCCGCAAAGATTCCCTGCCGCCAAAGAGGGATATGGTCCCTGCCGCTGCCGCCGGCCGTATGACAGCATGGGGCCATGAGGTCAATCATCGTGCGAGTCATCATCAACGGGCTGGCCCTGGCAATCGCCTGCTGGATCCTCACTGGCCTGGATATTTCCACCCGGGGCGACGGCGCTGTCAGCACCGTACTGGGCTACCTGTTTATCGGCTTGATCTTCGGCCTAGTCAACGCCTTCGTCAAGCCAATCGTCAGCTTCCTGTCACTGCCCATCACCATCCTCACTCTGGGTCTCTTCACGGTTGTCATCAACGCTGCGATGCTCTACCTGACGTCCTGGATCAGC
>JBKPJW010000089.1:0-1101 GCA_046730875.1 Actinomycetota bacterium
GCCCTTGCGCGTGGACGTGACCGAGGGCAACTTCCAGGAGCTCGTGGAGCTCTCCGCCCAGGTGCCCGTGGTGATAGGCCTCTGGGCCTCCTACTCGCCCGGCTCCGGCCAGCTGATGGACGTCCTCGAAGACATCGTCGAGAGCTATGACGGCCAGCTGGTGCTCGGGGCCGCGGATATCGACGTCTTCCCGCAGCTCGCCCAGGCCTTCCAGGTCCAGGCCGTGCCGACCGCCGTCGCCGTGGTCAAAGGCCAGCCCGTGCCGCTCTTCCAGGGGGGCGCGGACGTCCAGCAGATCCGCAGCCTGTTCGATGAACTCCTCAAGGTCGCGGCCGCCAACGGCGTGACCGGACGGATCGGTGCCGGCGCCCCCGTCAGCGGGGAACCAGAGGTTCCGCCGCTGCCGCCCCTGCATCAGGCCGCGTTCGATGCGATCGAGGCCGGCGACTACGCCGCCGCGGCCGCCGCCTACCGGCAGGCGCTGCTGGAAATGCCGGCCGACGCCGAGGCCAAGGCAGGCCTGTCACAGGTCGAACTCATGGCGCGTCTGCAGTCGCTTTCGGGACCCGAGGCCGATTCGCTCCGCCAGCTCGCAGCCGATGAACCGGACAACCTGGACGCGCAGCTCGGCGTCGCGGACCTGGACATCGCCGGCGGCCATATCGAGGACGGCCTCGGCCGGATCGTGGCGTTCATCGGCCGGAACTTCGGCCCGGAACGGGAGACCGCCCGGATCCGGCTGCTGGAACTCTTCGACGTCGTGGGCACCGGCGACGAGCGCGTCGCCAAGGCCCGCCAGGCTCTGGCCCGGGTGCTGTTTTAGTGGGATCCGCCCTCTTCAAGCCGTTGGAGCTGAGGTCCCTGCGGCTGCAGCACCGCGGCTGGGTCTCCCCGATGTGCCAGTACAGCTGCGAGCCCGGGGCCGGCGAGGGGGTGCCCACCGACTGGCACCTCATGCACCTGGGCTCGTTCGCCACCGGGGGAGCGGCCCTGATCGTCACGGAAGCGGCCGCCGTCAACCCGGTGGGCCGGATCAGCCCGCGGGACGCCGGCCTCTACAACGACGAGCAGGCGGCCGGCTGGGAGCGGATCACCTCCTTC
>JBKPJW010000090.1:0-6977 GCA_046730875.1 Actinomycetota bacterium
AGGATTTGTGGGTGGCCATTTCCGCGCCCTGGTCCCAGGTGAGGGAGCCTCGCAGGTGTTCTGGAAGGGTGGTCATGGTCTTGACGAGTCCGTCGCGGACGGTTTCGGCGGTGTGGTCACCGGGCAGGTGGACGAGCATTACGTAGCGGGTGGTTCGTTCGACCAGGGTCGCGATCGCGGACTGGTTGTAGGCGCCGGTGATGAGGTCGCCCTCCCAATGGCCTGGCACGGCGCGGTCCTCGATCTCGGGTGGGCGTTCGGAGATCATGATCATGGGGTCCACGAACCTGGGGGTGCGTTGCTCGCCGGTGTTGTGGGATTTGCGGCGGGTCCGGCCGGTGCGCAGCGCGGCCTGGATCTCGCGTTTGAGTCCGCCTCTTGCCTGGACGTAGAGGGCTTGATAGATCGTCTCTGGACTCACGCGCATCTCCGGGTTGTCGGGGAACTCTTCGACCAGGGTGTGGCTGATCTGCTCCGGAGACCAGCGTAGGAGCAGTTTGTCCTTCACATAGTCGCGCAGGTCCGACTCGCCAGCGAGCCTGGCCGTCTTGGGCCGTGCGCGCCGGGCGGCGGCCTTCCGGTGCGCCCCGTGCGGCAGGTAACCCAACACCGGATCGGTGTTGCGGCCCAGCTCGCGGCTGATGGTTGAAGGCGATCGTCCAAGGGCGTGGGCGATCGCCCTGGTTGACGTACCGGCGGCTTTCAGGTCCCGGATCGTCTCCCGCTCCTGCACGCTCAGGAACCGCGGATCGATGGTCTTCTCCAGCGCGGCCACCGGGATCGACGGGACCAGGGCCGGTCCGGCGGTGCCGGCATGAGGGGTCAGAGTGGTCACACCACGTTTGTAGTCGACCACCCGACCATCCGGGTAAATGCGTCGGTCGCCGGACTTACGGATCCCCAGGTCCCACTCCGCCGCGGTCTTGGGATGCACGCCGACCGCCGTGGCCGCCTTACGCCGATTCACGCCGGTCTTACGCAGCCGGAAGTATTCATCCCGACCCGGGTGGGGACCTGTTCCCGGCTTCCCGAAGCTTTTCAGGCCCGCTTTACGCACCCAGCCTGCGCATGTGTCGGGGTTCAATCCCAGTTCCTTTGCAGCCGGCGTCGTGCTCTTGACGCGGTCGAACACACGGAAGAACTCTTCCTTCTGCTCAGGGGTGTATTTCGTCTGGCCAGGCTGCCGACTTCGCGGCTTCCCTTGAGTCAGTCCCGCTTTGCGCGCCCATTGATAGCACGTCATCTGATTGAATCCGAGCTCCGCCGCGGCCGCGCTCACACTCCCCAGCCGGTCCAACACCGACAGGAACTGATCCTTCTGCTCCGGCGTGTACTTCCGCCGCCGGGCTGTTTCCTCCGTTAAAAACGACACGGTCGTTGCAACTCCCAAAGTGTTGGGTGTTGCAACGACCGTTAGAACCCGCCCTCCCACCGCCGGCCGTCGCCGTTTGTTGCCGCTGCCGTTTGAGTGCCGGGGCGAGCCTTCACCGGCGGGCCAGGAGGCGGGACATGAGACGAAGGCTGCCAGCAGCCGAGGCAGGAACCTGGGGCGGCCGTGCCTGGGGCGTCAGACGGCGCCCGTGGACCCGGCGGTGGCGCCGAGCAGCGGCGCCATGGCCCGCCAGCGGGCGATCTCGCAGCCGTCGGTCCGGGCGAAACGGCAGTTGACCTCGCGGCCCAGGTACCAGCCCGTTACGACGGCGGTCTGCGGTCCGCCGTACTGCTGGGTGCACAGCCGCGGCGGGCCGGGCTTGGGGAAGAAGATGGTCTCGCCGTGGCGCCGGACGGCCTCAAGGGCCGCGGCCGGATCGGGCAGGGTGGAGGCTGCGGAGGGGGCGCCGTCGCCGGCCTCCAGCCTGAAGGTGTATTCGGGGGCGCCGGGAGCCTCGGTCAGGCGGATGGTCAGATCGACCTCGTAGCGGGTGTGCTGCTCGTCGCGGGGGCTGGCTGTGTCTGTCATGACGGTCCCTTCGGGCTGTTGTCCGGATCCGGATGCCGGCGGCCGGTCGCGGGGGCGGTAACAGCCGCGGCGCTCAGCAGCGGCGTTAACTCCTGCAGCAGCCGCTGCCGGAGTTGCTGAGACTCGGCCGCGAACGCCCGCTGATGGTCAACGTATTCGGCTTTGCCCTCCGGCGTCTCGATCCGGATGGCCGGATAGCCCCAATCCGCGAGGTCGTACGGGGAGGCCTGCATGTCCATGGCCCGGATCCGCCAGGACAGTTCGAAACAGTCCATGACGAGCTCGCTGGGCAGCAGCGGGGAGAGCTTGTAGGCCCATTTGTAGAGGTCCATGTTGGCGTGGAGGCAGCCGGGCTGCTCCAGGGCCGGCTGGTTTTCCCTGCTGGGAACCATGCTGTTCAAGGGTACGGCGTCCGGTGTGTAGAAGCGGAAGGCATCAAAATGCGAACACCGGATCCGGTTCTCCTCCACCACGTCGTCGGTGCGTGCGGACCCCAGGCGCAACTGCAGATACTCATGCCGGAGGTCGAACTTGTCCTGCCGGTAGACCATGGCCCACTCGTGCAGCCCGAAGCAGCCGAACTGGGCGGGCCGGGCGGCGGTCCCTGCGAGGATGATTCCGGCGAACTGAAGTGCCTCCCGGCGGTCCCGGATGAAAGCGTCGACGTCGACTGTCACGGCCGGCGAGTCCGCCGGCCGTCCGGCGGCAGCGAGTTCGGCGTCGCTGGCAGTGCGGTAATACTTCCAGCCGGCGCGAACCGCTGCCTCGGGGCCGGAGAGCACCACGCCCGCGCCCGGGTGCCAGCGCAGCAGCTGTCCGGGCTTTTGGGTGTAGTAAGTGAAGAGGAAGTCCTCCACGGGGTGTTTCCGGCCGGCGGAGCGCCGTTCGAGGTAGGGGTCCGCGTAGCGGCGGGCGCGTTGCTGATGGGCGGCCTGGCGTGGCAGCCACTCTTCCTGCTGAAGGTGCAAAGGCCTAGCTCGCCCCGCCCGATGAGCCCAGGACGTCCTTGGCGGCGCTCCAGGCGGCGATTTCACAACCGTCCTTCAAGGTGAAGCTCGCCTGAACCGAACGGCCGTCCACGACGCCGGTGACGGTCGCCACCTGCGGGCCGCCGTACTGCTGGGTGCAGACCTGGTCCTTTCCGACCGCGGCGGGGCTGAGGACGGCAGGGTTGTTCTTGATGGCGGCGCACGCCCCGGCGGCGTTGGGATGCTGGCTCTCGGCCGCGGGCACCCCGTCCTGGCAGACGAGCGTGAAGTTGGTCGCGGTCCCGGTCTCGGACGGCTTGATCATGATGGCGAGCTCGGCGTTGCCTTGCCCGGGGCCGGAAGGCAGCGGGGCCGCGGAGGGCGCGGGGGCCGGCGACGTCGTTTCTGTGTCCGGCGACGGGGAGCCGGGCGGGGCTGTAGGCGACGGGCTGGAGGGGGTTCCCGTCGTCGTGCCGGCCGTGGGTGAGGGCGAGGGCCCGCCGTTGGGCGTACAGGCTGCCAACCCGGTCACGGCCATCAGAACGGCCGCCAGAACGAGCGCCGGGCGGCCCGATTGCGTACGCATCAGCAGTCCTCCTCTGTTTTGCCCCAGTCTACCGCCGGGGCGCCCCGGCCGGGCTGGGCCGCGTGGCTGCGATCAGGTCCATCATGGACGAATGGAGCTGGCCGACCTGTTCGCGCGTCAGCCCCAGCCGGGCCATCATGATGCCCGGGACTTCGGTGGCCCGTTCCCGAAGGGCAGCCCCACGCGGGGTCAGCCGGACATCCAGGGTGCGTTCGTTGCCCTCCATCCGCTGTCGGGTGATGAAACCGGCCGTTTCGAGCCGGCGCAGCAGCGGCGAGATGGTTGCCGGCTCCTGCGCCAGGGCCTCGCTGATGTCGCGGACTGACCGCGGGCTGGCCTCCCAGAGGCACAGCATGACGAGGTACTGCGGATGGGTCAGGCCAAGCTTGTCCAGGACTGGTTTGTAGGCGCCCACGACGCCCCGGGAGGCTACCGTCAGGGCGAAGCAGAGCTGCTGCTCCAGGAGGAGGTCATCCTGCGCCGCGCGGGAATCCTGCGTTCCCTGTGCCGGGAGCCCTGCAGGGCTTGCGGGGGTTCCTTCGGTCACATCCACTCCTTCCAAAGATTAGTGCACTAATGATTAGCGTACACTGAGACTATTGTTTTCTCCCCGGGAAAGGACAGCCATGGCCAAGGAAAACGCCGCCGAGAGGTTCATGCGGGCAACGGGAAAGCTGCGGGCCGTCTTCGGCCCCGCCAACCGCAGCTCAATCGGCCACGAGATGACCGAGCAGAACAGGCGGCTGCTGGCCAACCGGCAGGCCGAGACCGAGCAGTGGGAGACCCTTCGTCGGCCTGATGGCAGCACCTATGTGGTGCCCCGAAACCCGGACGACAAATCCTTGCGCTGATCCCGTTTCCCCCTCACCCCACCCGGGCCATTTTCCGCCGCCGGGCGTAAAATGAGGGCACTGGCTGTAGGGTATCCTGCGCCACCCGGGACGAGGGAAGGGGGTGGAACTAGTGACACATGCGGTCAGGGCATTCATGAATGCGACGGACAAGCTGCGGGCTTTGTTCGGACCCGCAAACCGAGGCGATACCGCGGCGCCTGTTGTTCACCGGCATGACGACTTCGAGCACGCCTCGGAAGAAGACCTGGCAGGTTTTGAGGTCGAGACCGATGAGCACGGACACCACTACGCTGTCCGGAAAACGGATCTCGGGAAAGAAGAAGTCTGAGGAGACTCGCTGCGCCACACCTCGGCCGCGCAAATCCCCCGCTGGGGGAGATGCCGGGGCCGGGGTCATCCTGACGGTTGCCGGGGGCAGCCCGACTGGTGCCCGGGGTAGCCCGGCGGGCGTGGCAGCGCGGCCGGCGTGGGAACCCGGCCGGAGACGTACGGGAATGGGGAAGGGAGCGGCAGACGCCGCTCCCTTCCCCATTCCTATGCGCGCCCGGATCCGGCCCGGTGCGCAACCGGGTTGTGTGCCGTTCAGCAGCGGACCGACTGCGGTCTAGCGGCCGGTGCCGCCGTAGACCGTGGCCTCGTCCTCGCTGTCGAGGTCAAATGCCCTGTGGATGGCGCGGACAGCGTCGTCGAGCAGGTCAGCGTGGGTGACCACCGAGATGCGGATCTCCGAGGTGGAGATCATGTTGATGTTGATGCCGGCCTCGGAAAGGGCCGCGAAGAAGCGCGCTGACACGCCGGGGTGGGAGCGCATGCCTGCCCCGATCAGCGAAAGCTTGCCGATCTTCTCGTTGTATTCGATGCTTTCGAAGCCGATCCGGCTCTGCGCGGCGTGCAGGGCGGCCAGGGCCTCGGCGCCCTCGACGATCGGCAGGGTGAAGGAGATGTCGGTCCGGCCCGTGCCGTGGGTGGAGACGTTCTGGACGATCATGTCGATGTTCGAGTGGGCGTCGGCGATGACCTGGAAGATCGCCGCAGCCTTGCCGGGGATGTCCGGAACGCCGACAACCGTGACTTTGGCTTCGGAACGGTCGTGTGCAACACCGGAGATGATTGGCTGCTCCAAGGCAACTCCCTCTTGAGTCGTGATCTTGTCGTCGGCGCCGGGCAGGACCCAGGTGCCTTCGTTCGGGCTGAACGAGGATCGGACGTGCAACGGTACCCCAAAGCGGCGGGCGTACTCTACGCAACGCAGGTGCAGGATCTTAGCGCCGGAAGCGGCCAGCTCCAGCATTTCCTCGCTGGAGATGCGGTCGATCTTCTTGGCCGAAGCCACGACACGGGGATCGGCCGTGTAGACGCCGTCGACGTCGGTGAAGATCTCGCACACATCGGCGTCGAGCGCGGCGGCGAGGGCAACCGCCGTTGTGTCCGAACCGCCCCGCCCGAGCGTAGTGATCTCGTTCGTGGTGTGGCTCATGCCCTGGAACCCGGCGACAATCGCGATGTGCCCCTTGTCCAGGGCGGTGCGGATGCGGTGCGGGTCGACGTCGATGATCCGGGCCTTGCCGTGGATGCCGTCGGTGATCATGCCGGCCTGGGAGCCGGTGAACGACTGGGCCGAGGCGCCGAACTTGTTGATGGCCATGGCCAGCAGCGCCATCGAGATGCGTTCCCCGGCGGAAAGGAGCATGTCCATCTCGCGGGCGGGCGCGGAATCGGTGACCTGGCCGGCGAGGTCAAGAAGCTCATCGGTGGTGTCGCCCATGGCGGAGACCACCACCACTACCTCGTCGCCGGCGTTCTGCGCGTCAACAACTCTCCGGGCGACGCGCTTGATGCCTTCCGCGTCCGCTACAGAGGAGCCGCCAAACTTCTTCACAACAAGGTGCTTGGTGGTGGCAACCGGGACGGGCAGCGTATTCAGCTGCGATCCGGGCTGGACTTCGGTAGTGTGCAAACTCATTCGCGCACCCTCACTGGATCATCGGGGTTCTGGGCCAGGCAACCAAACGGCGCGACGGCGTAACTTCTCAGCCCAGTTTATCGCCGAGCGCCCGGCGCCGCTGAATTGTGACCGAATGGCAGACATACCGCTCCTGGTTCCACCGGACATGCCCCGTGCGGGGGTCCTGAAGCGGACATGTTCCCCGGTTCCACCGGACATGCCCCGTGCGGGGGTCCTGAAGCGGACATGTTCCCCGGTTCCACCGGACATGCTCATTTTTGGCGGCCAGGGGTGGGTATGAGGGCATTGTGTCCGTTCCCTGGGGCGGGCACGGGACATGTCCAGTGGTCGCGAGTACGCCCGCGGGGCATGCTCATTTTTGGTGGCCAGGGGTGGGCATGAGGGCATTGTGTCCGTTCCCCTGGGACGGGCGCGGGACATGTCCAGTGGTCGCGAGTACGCCCGCGGGGCATGCTCATTTTTGGCGGCCAACAGTGGGCAGCGACTGACAGCCGCCGCCGGCGCTAGTCGCGGTCCAGCCGGTAGCGCCAGGACGGCAGCTGCTTTCCTGCCGTATCCTCGGCAACCGGGAAGAAGCGGTCCTGCCGGAAGCCCAGGCTCTCCAGCAGCCTGCGCGAGGGAAGATTGGGCTCGTAGACCCCGG
>JBKPJW010000091.1:0-6702 GCA_046730875.1 Actinomycetota bacterium
GTCATACGCCGCGCCGCCGTTGCCGGAACCCGCGCTATGTGGAGAAGTTCGGCCCTGCTGAGCGCGGCTGCAGGGCACGGCCCGGAGTGACCGCGGGGCATGTCCAGTTCCGAGCGCGGGGCAGGTCCAGTTCACTGGGAGCTGCCGGACATGTCCAACGCTTAAGGAGGGACATGTCCCATGCCCCCGCCCTGCGTCGGACATAACGCCGCTATGCCCACCCGTGCCGCTGAAAAATGGACATGTCCCCCCCCGGGCGGGGGCAGGGCTGGCAGGACTTAACCGGGCAGGAGCCCCACGGGAGGGGCCTAGACCGGAACCCGTCGGTACCGCCGGCACCAGGCGAGCATGGCCAGGGTGATGCCTGCAATGCCGAAGACCCAGATATTGCCGGAGGTGTCGCCGATGACCAGGCGCTTGCCCGTTTCCAGCGTGGACCACCAGCCGGTCAGCGCGTAGCAGAGGAGGCCGCACACCGCCGTCGGCACGATGGAACGGAACGCCGCCCCCAGCCACAGTTCAGCCGAGCCCAGCAGGACCAGGGCCGCCGCGGCTCCCCACGGAAGCTCCACGCCGGCCAGGACAAGATCGTGCCGGTGCAGGGCAGTGCCGGCCAGGGCAACAAAAAGAGCTGCCGGTACGGCGGCGGCAATACCGCCTGCCGTACCGGCAGCTCTCTTAATCACGTTGCAGCCGAAGCCCGGGTACCGGGATCAGACCTTGGCGCGGGCGCGGTTGGACTTGGCGCGCTGGTTGACATCCAGGATGAGCTTGCGGATGCGGATGGACTCCGGCGTAACCTCGACGCACTCGTCTTCGCGGGCGAATTCGAGGGACTCTTCGAGGGTCAGGTCGCGCGGGGGCGTCAGGTTCTCGAAGGTGTCGGAGGAAGCGGCACGCATGTTGGTGAGCTTCTTTTCCTTCGTGATGTTGACGTCCATGTCGTCGGCGCGGGAGTTCTCGCCGACGATCATGCCTTCGTAGACCTCGGAGGTGGGCTTGACGAAGAAGGAGCCGCGTTCCTGCAGGTTGATCATGGCGAACGGCGTCACAACACCGGCGCGGTCGGCGATCATCGAACCGTTGGTGCGGTACTCGATCGGGCCGGCCCAGGGCTCATAGCCCTCGGAGATGGAAGCTGCGATGCCGGCGCCGCGGGTGTCCGTGAGGAACTTGGTGCGGAAGCCGATCAGGCCACGGGCCGGAACGATGAACTCCATGCGGCACCAGCCGGTGCCGTGGTTCGCCATGTTGGTCATGCGGCCCTTGCGGGCGGCCATGAGCTGGGTGACGGCGCCGAGGTACTCTTCCGGCACGTCGATGGTCATGTGCTCCATCGGCTCGTGGACCTTGCCGTCGACGGTCCTGGTGACAACCTGCGGCTTGCCGACGGTCAGCTCGAAGCCTTCACGGCGCATCTGCTCGACCAGGATGGCCAGCGCGAGCTCGCCACGGCCCTGGACTTCCCAGGCATCGGGGCGCTCGGTGGGGAGCACCTTGATGGAGACGTTACCGATCAGTTCCTTGTCGAGGCGGTCCTTGACCTGGCGGGCCGTGACCTTGGCGCCCTTGACCCGGCCGGCCAGCGGCGAGGTGTTGATACCGATGGTCATGGAGATGGCCGGATCATCGACAGTGATCAGCGGCAGCGGCTGCGGGTTGTCGACGTCGGTCAGGGTCTCACCGATGGTGATCTCCTCGATACCGGCGACGGCGACGATCTCGCCGGGGCCGGCGGACTCGGCCGGGACGCGGTCAAGTGCCTTGGTGGCCAGCAGTTCGGTGATCTTGACGTTCTTCAGTTCACCGTTGGCGCGGGCCCAGGCCACGGTCTGGCCCTTGCGCAGGGTGCCGTTGTAAATACGCAGCAGCGCCAGGCGGCCGAGGAACGGGGAGGCGTCCAGGTTGGTGACGTGCGCCTGCAGGACACCGTCCGGGTTGTACGTCGGGGCCGGGATGTGCTCGATGATGGCCTGGAAGAGCGGCTCGAGGTCCTCGTTCTCCGGGGCGCTGCCGTCGGCGGGCTGCTCGAGGGACGCGCGGCCAACCTTGGCGGCGGCGTAGACGACGGGGACGTTGAGGATCTTGTCCAGGTCGAGGTCCGGAACTTCGTCGGCGAGGTCGGAGGCCAGGCCCAGGAGCAGATCCATGGACTCGTGGACAACTTCTTCGATCCGCGCGTCGGGGCGGTCGGTCTTGTTGACCAGCAGGATCACCGGCAGGTGCGCGGCGAGGGCCTTGCGCAGCACGAAGCGGGTCTGCGGCAGCGGGCCTTCAGAGGCATCAACGAGGAGGACGACGCCGTCGACCATGGACAGGCCGCGCTCCACCTCGCCGCCGAAGTCGGCGTGGCCGGGGGTGTCGATGACGTTGATGGTGATGGTCTCGCCCTTGGAGGACGGTCCGTTGTAGGCCACCGTGGTGTTCTTGGCCAGGATGGTGATGCCCTTTTCGCGTTCCAGGTCACCGGAGTCCATGACGCGGTCTTCGAGGTGGTTGTGCTCGGCAAAGGAGTTGGTCTGCTTGAGCATGGCGTCGACCAGGGTGGTCTTGCCGTGGTCAACGTGGGCCACGATCGCGACGTTGCGCAGGTCACTGCGCGATGCAGTGGCTACCGCAGTGTTGGTGGTGGTTTCAGACATGCGTTATTGCTCGATTCAGTGGTGAAGTCAGCTGTGGTATCGCGACATTTCCAACCGGAACGCACGACGGATAAGTCCCTTTGGCACAGGGCACCTTCTACCATTCTAAACGCTAGGTCATTTATTGGCCTAAAATGCGAAACGGAAACCGGCCGCGCACCGGCACCGAGGCAGGACGGGTGCACGGAAGTGGCTTATTACTTGTGAGTAAAGTCACTGGATTTTACGGTGGCCATGCCCCATCATTGCTCTGATAGCAGCAAGCAAGCCCGGAGACATTCATGCGAAACGCCTCGGCCCTGTCCCGCTTTGTCGCAACGATGATCGCCGTAGGCGTTGTTCTTGTCGGCTGCGGGCAGACCTCTTCATCTGTGCCCGACGCGGGCTCTTTCGACGCGGGCTCCTTAGAAGCCGGCACTTCCGACGGCGGCACTTCCGACGGTGGTGCTTCCGGCGGCTCGCTGACCGCCGGCAAGGCCGGAGCGGCCAACGGGGCCGGCATGCCGGTCGCGGCAGGGTCCGCCGCGAAGACGCGGATCGGTTCCGTGGTGGATCCCGCCGATCTGCCCGGGGGTTCCATTTACCGCAATCCTGCCAACGGCCGGAACGAGGTGATTGTCAAGGACACCAGCAACACCGCGGTGCTCATCGGCGACTCACAATCGGAACCGTCCTACGGCTGGCCCCGGCAGGGCCTCGCGGCGGCGGGGTACAAAGTCTTCTTCTGCGGCCGGGGCGGCACCGGTTACGTGGCCTCGAACGGCATCACCGGCAATTACATCGACGCGCTCCACCGGGGCGACTGGAAACTCCCGTACGGCACTCCTCCCCTCGTGGTGATCGAAGGCGGCGGCAATGATGCTGCACGCGGTGCCTCGGATGCGCAGATCGTCGCCAACGCCGAGCGGCTGATCGCCAGCATCGAACAGCGCTACCCGGCAGCCCGAGTCCTCATGGTCGGCACGCTCGCGCGTGGCGCCCACTACGGCGGAGGACGCCGGACCGAGGTGGACACGCTTTTGGGCAAAGTGGCCGGCCGGCATGGGCTGCCGTTCATCAGCGCGGGTGACTGGCTGACCCGGTTCGAACTCACCGGGTCTCTGGCGGACGGCGTTCACCTGAACAAGCAGGGCCACGCGGCCCTGGGCGCCGCCTTCGGCCAGCAGCTGGAGTCGATGGGGCTCGAATACCGGGACCCCGATACGGTCTCCGACTAACCCCGGACACACCCGGCCAAGGCGCCGGCCCTGGACGGCAAAGGAGCCGGTGGCCGCCCCGACGGGCGGCCACCGGCTCCTTGCTGTTATGGACGGACTTGCCGCGCTTGGCTCAGGGCTTAGGCCACTTCCGGCGGCAGCATGAGGCCGGCACCGGGGATGGCGTTGAGCAGTGCCTTGGTGTACTCCTGCTGGGGGTACTCAAAGACGTCGTCCGTTGACCCGGTTTCCACCAGCTTGCCCTTCTCCATGACGCACACGTGGTCAGCGATCTGCCGGACCACGGCGAGGTCGTGGGTGATGAACAGATAGGTCAGGCCGAGCCGGGACTGCAGCTCGGCGAGCAGGTTCAGGACCTGGGCCTGAACCAGGACATCCAGGGCCGAGACGGCCTCGTCGCAGATGATCACTTCTGGGTCAAGAGCCAGGGCACGGGCGATCGCGACGCGCTGGCGCTGGCCGCCGGAGAGCTCGTTCGGGTACCGCTGCATTGTGGACTGCGGCAGCGCCACCTGGTCCAGCAGTTCACGGACCTTCTTCTCGCGGCTTGCCTTGTCCCCGATCTTGTGGGTCCGCAGCGGCTCCTCGATGGTCCTGAAGATGTTGTACATCGGGTCCAGCGAACCGTACGGGTCCTGGAAGATCGGCTGCACCCGGCGCCGGAAGGCGAAGATCTCCTTGCTGTTCAGAGTGGAGGTGTCCACGCCGTCGAAGACGATCTTGCCGGAGGTCGGCGTCAGGAGGTTCAGGACCATCTGCGCGACGGTGGACTTGCCGGACCCCGACTCCCCCACGATCGCCGTCGTGGTCCCCCGCTTGACGCTGAAGGAGACGTCGTCGACGGCGGTGAAGTCCGCGGACCTGCCCAGGCCCGAGCGCAGCTTGAAGACCTTCCTGAGGTTCAGGATCTGCAGGACTTCGTCGTGCCTGGACGGCGCAGCCACGCCGGTTTCGCTCGGGGCGAGCATGTCGTCCGTTTCCACGCCCAGTTCCTTGGCGGCCTGGATGCGCCGGGACGCCAGCGACGGCGCCGAGGCGACCAGCCGCTGGGTGTAGGGGTGCTGCGGATTCTGCAGGAGCTCCAGCGACGGCCCGGATTCGACAACCTGGCCGCGGTACATCACCACCACCTGGTCGGCGCGCTCGGCGGCGAGGCCGAGGTCGTGGGTGATCAGCAGCACCGCGGTGCCCAGTTCCGTGGTCATCTTGTCCAGGTGATCGAGGATCTGGCGCTGCACGGTGACGTCGAGGGCCGACGTGGGCTCGTCCGCGATGAGCAGGCGGGGCTGGCAGGAGAGCCCGATCGCGATCAGCGCCCGCTGGCGCATGCCGCCGGAGAACTCGTGCGGGTACTGTTTGGCCCGGCTGGCAGCGTCCGGCAGCCCGGCCTGGGACAGGACCTTTGCGACGTCGTCGGGACCGCTCGGGAGCCCGTTGGCCTTCAGCGTCTCGCGGACCTGGTCACCGATCTTCCAGACCGGATTCAGGTTGGACATCGGGTCCTGCGGGACCATGCCGATGCTGTTGCCGCGGAGTTCGATCATGCGCTTTTCGCTGGCGTTGGAGATGTCCTCGCCGTCGAACAGGATCTGGCCTGCGGCGACCCGGCCGTTGCCCGGGAGAAGGCCGATGGCGGCCAGCGCGGTGGTGGACTTGCCGGAGCCCGATTCGCCCACAATTGCGACGGTTTCGCCCGGCATGACCGTGAGGTGGGCATTGCGGACGGCGGTGACCTGGCCGTTGCTGGTGGTGAATCCGATGGCCAGGTCCTTGATCTCAAGCAGCGGGCGCTCCGTGGCGTACTCCGCTTCCTGGAAGTCAACAGAGGCGGTCATAGTCTCCCCTTTCATCGCTTGCGGGCTTTGGGATCGAGAGCATCACGCAGGGCATCGCCCAGCATGATGAAGCTCAGGACGGTGATGGACAGGGCGATGGCCGGATAGAGCAGCGGCATCGGATTGGACCGGAGCGAGGCCTGGGCCGCCTGGATGTCGTTGCCCCAGGACATGACGCTGGGCGGCAGCCCGATGCCCAGGAAGGAGAGTGTGGACTCGGCCACGATGAACGTCCCCAAAGAGATGGTGGCCACGACGATGATCGGCGCCAGCGAGTTCGGCAGGACGTGACGCATGAGGGCCCCGAACTTCGAGACACCCAGGGACCGGGCAGCGGTGACGAAGTCCGCGTTGCGGACCTCAATAACGGCGCCGCGGGTGATGCGCGAGATCTGCGGCCAGCCGAAGACCACCAGGATGAGCACCAGCGTCCAGACCGTCCGATTGGTGCGGAACATCGGCAGCTGCATGAGCACGATCGCGCCCAGGATCAGGGGCAGGGCGAAGAAGATGTCATTGATGCGGGCCAGGACGGAGTCGATCCAGCCGCCGTAGTAGCCGGCCACAGCACCCATGATGCCGCCGATCAGGAGGACTCCGATCGTGGTGAAGAGGCCTACCGTCACCGAGGAGCGGGTGCCGAAGATGACGCGGGCGTAGACGTCGCAGCCCTGCTGGGTGAAGCCCAGCGGGTGGCCCGCGGCGGGGCCGGCATCGGAGTTGGCCAGCTGGCACGCCTCCGAGGTCGGGTCGATCGGCGAGAACAGCCCGGGGAAGAGGGAGACCGCCACGACCACCAGGATCAGGAGTGCGGAGATGATGAAGAGCGGCTGCTTGCGCAGGTTCTTCCAGGCCTCGCCCCACAGGCTCAGCGGTGCGGCCTCGTCCTTGACCCGGTCCGTCACCTGCAGCGGGGTCTCAGAGATATCGGCCACGAAGTGCTCGGTCCGGCGGGCCGGGCGGCGGGAATCGGCGTGCGGTGCGGTGGTGGTGTTATCAGGAGTCATA
>JBKPJW010000092.1:0-15162 GCA_046730875.1 Actinomycetota bacterium
TCCACCCCGGCTGCTTCGGTGCCCCGGCGCAGCTGCCGGGCCTGAGCCTAGCTGGAGCCGGCACGGCCGGAGACGGAAGTGGGATCCTGCTCGGCGCCGGCGCCGGGGACAACGCGGCCGCCGCACTGGGCCTGGGGGCGCAGCCCGGAGACGTGGTGGTGTCCGTGGGCACCAGCGGCACGGTCTTCTCGGTGGCGTCCCAGGCCGTCGCCGATCCCAGCGGAACGGTGGCGGGATTCGCGGACGCCAGCGGCGCGTACCTGCCCATCGCCGTCACGCTCAATGCGGCCCGGGTGCTCAGCTCCGTGGCCGGCCTCCTGGGCGTGGACTTCGACGAACTCTCCCGGCTTGCCCTGGACGCCGAACCCGGCGCCGGGGGCGTGGTGCTGGTGCCGTACTTTGAAGGTGAGCGCACGCCCAACCTGCCCCACGCCAAAGCAAGCTTCCACGGGCTCAGCATTGCCTCCAGCACCCGGAACAACCTTGCCCGGGCAGCCATCGAAGGCATGCTGTGCGGACTGTCCGGCGGCCTGGATGCCCTGCGGGCACAAGGCGGCGCCGCAACACGCCTCCTCCTGATCGGCGGTGCCGTACAGAACCCGGCGGTGCAGGCCATCGCGGCCCAGGTCTTCGACCTGCCGGTAATGATCCCCCGTCCGGGGGAGTACGTGGCGCGCGGCGCGGCAGTCCAGGCGGAATGGGCCCGCAGCGGTCACCGCCCGGACTGGCCCGTCGCCCTGGACGCCGCACCGACCCCTGACTTCCATCCGGTCATTGGGCGGAACTATCTGCGGGCGTGCGGCCATATTGACCCCGGCAACTGAGCAGGCGCGGGTGGTTCGCTCGCGCGGCCGCACCCGGCAGCATTCCTTGCCGACTATGCGCGTGGCGTGCCCGGGTCCGGGTCCCCCGCCGCAGGCGGGGCAGTGGACTCCCTGATGACAAGATGGGTGGCGAGCTCGACCCGTCGCGAGTCGAGCTCCTCGCCGTTGGCCTGCCGGAGGACGGCGCGCAGGGCGGCCCGGCCCATCTCCTGCAGCGGCTGCGTCACGGTGGTCAAGGCGGGGATGGACTGCTCCGCCTGGTACGTGCCGTCGAAGCCCACCAGGCTCAGGTCCTCGGGGATCCGCAGTCCGTGCCGCCGGGCTTCGGCCAGGACGCCCAGGCCAATGCTGTCACTCCCCGCGAAAATGGCCGTAGGGGGCTCGGACAGGGCCAGAAGCGCCTTGAGGCCCTGGATGCCGTGTTCGGGACGGAACTTGTCCAGCATGACGTAGTCCTGCCGGACCTGAATTCCGCCGGACATCAGTGCCGCCATGTAGCCATGGAGGCGCGCCTGGTTGCATTCGGCCGATTCCGGTCCGCCGAGATACGCGATCCGCCGGTGGCCGAGGCCGAGCAGGTGCTCCGTAGCTTCCTTCCCGCCCGCCCAGTTGGTGGCACCCACGCTGACGACCTCCGGGGGCGGAGGATTGAGTGGGTCGATCACCACCACGGGTAAATGCCGCCGGCGGAAGGCGTTCAACTGGGCCGTGCTGAAGCCGGAAGTCACAACAATTAAGCCGAGCCGGCCTTCATCCACGATGCGCTGGGCGCGCCGCTCCGGACTGAGCGTCAGGGCCGCCGGGTGCCCGGTCACGTCGATCAGGACCTGGACGTCAACCGAGGCGGCCTGCTCCAGCACTCCGTTGAGGACTTCGACGGAGTACGCCGAGTACAGCGAGTCAAACACCACTTCCACGATTGCCGTCCGGCCGCCGGCATGTCTGCGCTGTTGCGGTGACTGGTAGCCCAGCTGTTCAAGGGCCGCCAGGACCTTGGTGCGGGTGCTCTCGGCGACGTCTTCGTGTCCGTTAATGACCTTGGAGACGGTCGGGGAGGAGACACCGGCCTCCCGGGCGACGGCGGCAAGCGTGGGCTTGCCGTGACCTTGCACTACTGACACGTCGACTCCTGTACTTTCGAAATATTTCGATACCAAGAAGTCTCGCCTTGTTTCACAGCATGCGTCAAGCCTTTGTGCCTTCGCGTTGGAGTCGTTCCGGATTTTCTCTTGACTGTGACGGCTGTCACCACTACTTTAGGTTCAGAAGTCGCAAACTTTTACGAAACTTTTCGAAAATCAGCTTTTCCCCTTCAATAACGGCAGCGCAGCCTTCCTCGTGGAGGCACGCCTGCCGCCCCTCACGCCCGGGCCATCAACGAAGAACCCGGAGGACGAATGGAATCCCAGATGAAAACTCGTACGTTCCGCAGTGCCGCGATCGCCGTCTCCGCCGCTGCAGTTTCGATCAGCCTGGCCGCCTGCGGCTCCAGCGGCCCGGCAGGCACGGCCGCAGGTGCAGACTCGGCCACGATGTGGGGGCTGACGGGCGGCAACCAGCCCGTTATGGAGAAGTCCGTCACTGACTGGAACTCCGCCCATCCGGATTCGTCCATCAAGCTGGATTTCTTCGCGAATGACGCCTACAAGACGAAGGTCCGCACCGCGGTCGGTGCCGGTCAGGGCCCCACGTTCATCTACGGCTGGGGCGGCGGCGTGCTGAAGTCTTACGTCGACGCCGGCCAGGTGGATGATCTCTCCGGTTTCCTGAAGGACAACCCCGGGGTGCAGGACCGTTACCTTCCGGCGGTGCTGAAGAACGGGGTCATCGACGGCAAGACCTATGCCCTGCCCAACAACAATGTGCAGCCTGTGGTGCTCTATTTCAACAAGGACGTTTTCGCCAAGGTGGGCGCCGAGGCTCCCAAGACCTGGGACGAGCTGATGGCCCTGGTGCCGAAGTTCAAGGAGGCCGGCATTGCCCCGTTCTCACTCGGCGGCCAGTCGAGGTGGCCGGACCTGATGTGGCTGGAGTACCTCGTGGAACGCATCGGCGGGCCGGAGGTCTTCGCCAACATCGCGGCCAACAAGCCGGACGCGTGGTCCGACCCCGCGGTCACCGAGGCGCTGACGAAAATCCAGCAGCTCGTCGACGCCGGCGGCTTCGTCAACGGCTTCTCGTCCATCGCGGCGGACAGCAACGCGGATCAGGCACTGCTTTACACCGGCAAGGCGGCCATGATCCTGCAGGGCGGCTGGATCTATCAGAGCATGAAGAAGGACGCGCCCGACTTCGTCAAGAGCGGCAAGCTCGGCTTCACCACGTTCCCCTCGGTTTCCGGCGGCGAGGGAGACCCGGCCAATGTTGTCGGTAACCCCTCCAACTTCTGGTCAATCTCCTCGAAGGCCACCGAAGGCCAGAAGAAAGCCGCCCTCGGGTATGTGAAGGACGGCATGTTCTCTGAGAGCAACATTCAGGGCCTCATCGACTCCGGGGCCGTGCCGGTGGTCAAGGGCATCGAGAGCAAGCTCGCCGCGTCCCCGGACAAGGACTTCCTGTCCTACGTGTATGGCATGGCCAAGAACGCACCGAGCTTTACGCTCTCCTGGGACCAGGCCCTGAGCCCGGCGCAGGGTGACGCCATGCTGGCCAACCTCGACCAGATCTTCCTGAAGAAGATCACCCCGGAGCAGTTCGTGGCCACGATGAACGCGACGATCGGTAAGTAGTCCAGTGTCCTCCACCTCCGGTTCCTCCCGACGGGCCCTCGAGCGGGGCCCGTCGGGGTGGCTGGCCGCGCCAGCCCTTGCCTTCTTCCTGCTGTTCGCCATCATCCCGCTGGGCGGCGTCCTGTTCCTCAGCTTCACCTCGTGGGATGGCCTGGGCGAGATCAAGCTGGATGGCTTGTCCAGCTGGACCACGGTCCTGACGGACCCTGTCACCGGCAACGCCCTGCTGGTAACGGCGAAGATCATGTTCTTCTCGTTCATCGTCCAGGCACCCATCTGCCTGCTCCTGGGTGTCTTCACCGCCGGCGGCCAGAAGTACCGCGCCGCCTTGGCCGTACTCTACTTCGTGCCGCTGCTGCTGTCCTCGGCCGCCGTCGCCATCGCGTTCAAGGCCCTCCTGGATCCCAACTTCGGCCTGGGCGCCGGGCTCGGCCTGCCGGTTCTGGCCCAGGACTGGCTGGGCAATTCGGACCTGGTGCTGTTCGTCGTGGTCTTCGTCATCGCCTGGCAGTTTGTCCCGTTCCACACGCTGATTTACCAAGGCGGCGTGCGTCAGATCCCGACGTCGCTGTATGAGGCCGCGGAGATCGACGGTGCCGGACGGATGCAGCAGTTCTTCAACATCACCCTGCCCCAGCTGAAGTACACCATCATCACCTCCTCCACGCTCATGGTGGTTGGATCCCTGGCGTACTTCGACCTCGTCTTCGTGCTCACCGGCGGCGGCCCCGGCTACGCCACGCGACTGCTCCCGCTGCACATGTACCTCACCGGCTTCAAAGCCAACGACATGGGTGCGGCGAGTGCACTCGGCGTCATCCTCGTCGCAATCGGCCTGGCACTCGCCCTGCTGCTGCAGAGACTGGGCGGCAAGAACCGCAACGCAAGCCAATTGGAAGGTGCCTGATGGCGTCCCTTACCCAGCTCCCCGTCCCGCCCTCGGCCCCCGCCCGGCCTGCTGCCCGCCCCCGTCCCCGGACCAAGGGCCCCGGCCGCTCCCGCCCCAACTTCCTCGGCGGCCTCGGCGGCTGGCTGTGGCTGGCCATCATCATCGTGCCGGTCTACTACGTGGTGGTGACCAGCCTGAAAAACCAGGCCGGGTTCTTCACGACCAACCCGATGATGCCGCCCACGGAACCCACCCTGGACAACTACAAGCTGGTAGTGGAGAACGACTTTGCCAGGTACTTTGCCAACAGCCTCATCGTCACAGTGGGCAGCGTCATACCGGCACTGCTGGTCTCCTTCATGGCCGCCTACGCGATCGTCCGCGGCAAGAGCAGGTTCCTGAACTGGACCAACAACCTGTTCCTGCTGGGCCTGGCCATCCCTCTGCACGCCACGATCATCCCCATCTACTGGATGATCACCCGTGCACACATGTACGACACTCTCCTGGCGCTGATCCTGCCCTCGATCGCCTTCGCCATCCCGATCTCCGTGCTGATCCTGTCAAACTTCATGCGCGACGTGCCGAACGAACTCTTCGAATCCATGAGGTTGGATGGCTGCTCCGACTGGGCCATGATGTGGCGCCTGGCGCTGCCCATGACCAAACCGGCCGTCATCACGGTGGGAATCTACAACGCGCTACACGTCTGGAACGGCTTCCTGTTCCCGCTGATCCTGACGCAGAGCCCGGAGACCCGGGTGCTGCCGCTGTCGCTGTGGACGTTCCAGGGCGAGTTCAGCGTCAACATCCCGGCCGTTCTGGCCGCCGTCGTGCTCGCGACCCTGCCGCTGCTGGTTGTCTACATCATTGCCCGACGCCAACTCTTGAGCGGCCTCACTGCCGGCTTCAGCAAGTAGCGCACCGGGCCCCCGCGCCCTGGGCACGGCTGGCCTCCAATCATTTTCGAAAGGAATACCGATGACTGACTCGACCAACCTGCGGGTGGGGATGGTGGGCTATGCCTTCATGGGTGCCGCCCATTCCCACGCGTGGCGGACCGCCCCGCGGTTCTTTGACCTGCCGCTGCAACCGGAACTTGCCGCGATCGCCGGCCGCAACGAGGACGGGGTGCGTGCCGCCGCAGACAAGATGGGCTGGAAGTCGGCGGAGACGGACTGGCGGCGGTTGATCGAGCGGGACGACATTGACCTGATCGACATCTGCACCCCGGGCAACACCCACGCCGAGATCGCGATCGCCGCGCTTGAAGCCGGCAAGCATGTTCTGTGCGAGAAGCCGCTGGCCAACTCGGTCCAGGAAGCGGAACTGATGGCGGCGGCCGCCGACGCCGCGGCCGCACGCGGCGTGTACTCGATGTGCGGCTTCAGCTACCGGCGCACCCCGGCGCTGTCCCTGGCCAAACGGATGGTCGACGCCGGCCGGCTGGGCCAGATCCGGCATGTGCGGGCCCAGTACCTGCAGGACTGGCTCTCCGACGCGGACGCGCCGCTGACCTGGCGGCTGGACAAGGCCAAGTCCGGTTCCGGCTCGCTCGGGGACATCGGGGCCCACAGCATCGACGCCGCCCAGTGGATCACCGGACGGAACATCACCGGCGTCTCGGCCTTGCTGGAGACCTTCGTCAAGGAACGGCCCGTGGCCGGGAACTTCGTGGGCCTGGGCGGGAACGGCGCCACGGGCGAAGACACCGAGCGCGGACCCGTGACCGTGGACGACGCCGCCATCTTCAGCGCACGCTTTGAAGGCGGCGCTTCGGATGATGGATCCTCCAGCGGGCCGATCGGGGTGTTCGAGGCCACCCGGTTCGCCCTGGGCCGCAAGAATGCCATGCGCCTGGAACTCAACGGCACATCGGGCTCGCTCGCCTTCGACTTCGAGGACATGAACTCTCTCTCCGTCTACGACGCCGCCGACGGGCCCGACGCCGGGTTCCGCAAGATCCTCGTCACCGAACCCGAACACCCCTACACGGGGAACTGGTGGCCCACCGGCCACGGCCTGGGCTACGAACACCTCTTCACCCACCAGGTGGTCGACCTAATCCACGCCATCGCCGGCAACCGGCCCCCGACGCCGTCGTTCGCCGACGCCCTGCAAGTCCAAAAGGTCCTTGCCGCCGTCGAAGCCAGCGCCGAGGCCGACAGCCGCTGGCAGAAAGTCTGAAAGGAAACACCATGACACGACCCATCACCCTCTTTACCGGCCAGTGGGCCGACCTGCCCTTCGAAGAGGTGGCGCGGCTCGCCGGAGAGTGGGGCTTCGACGGTCTGGAGATCGCCTGCTGGGGCGACCATCTGGACCCGCAGCGGGCAGTCGAGGACGACGCCTACCTCCAGGGCAGGCTGGACATCCTGGACAAGCACAACCTCAAAGTCCACGCGATCGCCAACCACCTCACCGGTCAGGCCGTCTGCGACGACCCGATCGACGAACGCCACGAAGGCATCCTGTCCTCCCAAGTGTGGGGCGACGGCGCCGCCGAAGGAGTCCGAACCCGCGCCGCCGAGGCCATGAAGACCACTGCGCGCGCGGCCGCCAGGCTGGGCGTCGACACCGTCACCGGGTTCACCGGATCATCAATCTGGAAATGCGTCGCCATGTTCCCGCCCGCCTCGGAGGCCATGATCGAACGCGGCTACCAGGACTTCGCGGACCGCTGGAACCCGATCCTTGACGTTTTCGACGAGGAGGGCGTCCGCTTCGCCCTAGAGGTCCACCCGTCCGAAATCGCCTACGACTACTGGACCGCCAAGCGCACGCTGGAGGCCATCGGTCACCGAAAAAACTTCGGCCTGAACTTCGATCCCTCGCACTTCCTGTGGCAGGACCTGGACCCCGTCATGTTCCTGCAGGACTTCGCCGACAAGATCTTCCACGTCCATGTCAAGGAATCCGTCCGCCAGCTCAACGGCCGCAACGGCAGGCTCGGCTCCCACCTTCCCTGGGCCGACCCGCGCCGCGGATGGGACTTCGTCACAGCCGGCCACGGCGACGTCAACTGGGAACCGATATTCCGGACCCTGAACGCCATCGGATACCAGGGACCCACCAGCGTCGAATGGGAGGACGCCGGCATGGACCGCCTCATCGGCGCACCCCAGGCCCTCGCACTTGTCAAGGAACTGGCCACGATCACACCTCCCACGGCCGCGTTCGACTCCGCCTTCGCCGCCCGCTGAGCCGGCCGCGGCCACAACAAACCAACTACAGAGGAACCTCCATGACAATCGAGAACAAGACCGCCCTCGTGGTGCGCGGCGGCTGGGACGGGCACCAGCCTGTCGAGGCCACCGAGGAATTCATCCCGTATCTGAAAGCCAATGGCTACGAGGTCCGCGTGGAGGAGTCTCCCAAGATCTACGCCGACGCCGAATACATGGCCGGCGTCGACCTGATCATGCAGTGCGTGACCATGTCCACCATCGAAAAGGACGAATTCCAGGGTCTCCGCACCGCCGTCGAAAACGGCACCGGCCTCGCTGGCTGGCACGGCGGCATTGCGGATTCCTACCGCGACACCTCGGACTACCTGCACCTGATCGGCGGCCAGTTCGCCTGCCACCCGGGCAAACACCCGGACGAGCGCACAGGCGAACAGTCCGACAACTACGTCCCGTACACAGTCACCATGCTCCCCGCAGCAGCGGAACATCCGATCACTGCCGGTCTCGGCGACTTCGACCTCGTCACCGAACAGTACTGGGTCCTCGCCGACGACTACATCGACGTCCTGGCCACCACCACCCAGAAAGTCCGCGAATGGGACCCCTGGCACAGAGAAGTCACCTCACCAGCCATCTGGACCAGGACCTGGGGCAAGGGCCGGATCTTCGTCTGCACCCCCGGACACCACGTCGACATCCTCCAGGACAGCAACGTCCGCACCATCATCGAAAGGGGCCTGCTGTGGGCAAGCCGTTAGACACAGACCAGCCAATAGACACAGACCAGCCGTTAGATATAGACCAGCCAACAAACGTTGGAATCATTGGCTGCGGAGCCATCATCGCCCAGTACCTGGCGAACTTCCGCCGGCTTGGGGACATCAACCTCGTCGCCGTCGCTGACCTGGATCCTGCCCGGGCCCGGGCGGTGGCCGATTCATACGACGGCGTGCGGGCGCTCACGGTCGAGGAGCTCCTGGCCGCCGACGACGTCGAACTTGTCCTGAACCTGACGATTCCCGCCGCCCACGCCGAGGTTGCCCTGCTCGCGATTGCCGCGGGCAAATCCGTCTACGGAGAAAAACCCCTCGCGGCAACGACAGCAGAGGCCCGGCAGGTCCTGGATGCTGCCCGGACCGCCGGCGTCATGGTGGGCTGCGCCCCTGACACCGTGCTTGGCACCGGAATCCAGACCGCCCGCAAAGCCATCGACGACGGGCTGATCGGCAAGCCCATCTCCGCGACGGCCACCATGGTCACCCCCGGTCACGAGCGTTGGCACCCGAACCCGGATTTCTACTACCAGCCGGGCGGCGGTCCGCTGCTGGACATGGGACCGTACTACGTCTCCGCCCTTGTGACGCTGCTGGGGCCGGTGGTCTCGGTGATAGGCGCAGCCAGCCACACCCGCGATGAACGGACCATCGGCTCCGGCCCGCGCCAAGGCCAGAGAGTCCCCGTGGCGATCGATACACACGTCACTGGCGTGCTGGTTCATGCCTCCGGGGCCCTGTCCACGCTGGTGATGAGCTTCGATGCCGTCAAGACCAAGAGCCCAAACATCGAAGTGCATGGTGAGCACGGTTCCCTCGTGGTCCCGGATCCCAACCACTTCGACGGCGACGTGCAACTCTTCGCCCTCGGCGCGGAGGACTGGGCGACCCTTCCCGTCTCCGCCGGCTACGAGGATGCCGGGCGCGGTTTCGGCCTTGCGGACCTCATCCGCACGCCGGCCGGCCAGGAGCCAAGGGCAGGAGGTGCGCTGGCATTCCACGCACTGGAAGTGATGGAGTCCGTGCTCGAGTCGGCGCGCACCGGTGCACTTATCCGGATCGGCAGCACCGTGGAGCGCCCCGGACCGGTTGAGCTGACCGCTATTGCTGAGCCGGCCGTGCCGGTCACCGCATAGCGCTCAGCTCAACCGTTCATAACCAGCGACGACGGCGGGAGCGGCGGTCCGGCGGTGGACATTCGAAGGATGACCACCGCCGGACTCAGGGAGTCATCGTCGTGGCTCGGGCATGAGTTGGCATCAGCGTGCCGCTGTAGCGGTCTGCTCCTGGAAGGCCGGCACGACGTGCTCGATGAAGAGTTCGAGCGAGCGTTTCTTCTCCTCATGAGTCAGGCTGTTGTCGGCCCAGAGGCTGAACTCGGTTACGCCGAGTGATTCGTAGTGGCGGAGCCGCTCGATCACTTCGTCAGGCGTCCCGATCATTGCCGTCTGGTGGAGGGATTCCGGCGTGAACTCCGGACGCTCGGCAAACTTCTCGGCAGGGCTGGGCTCGAGGAAACCGTTCTTGGGAGTGGTCTTGTTGCCGAACCAGGCATCAAACGTCCGGTAGAACTTCTGGATGCCCTGGGCCGGACGCCGCCATCCCTCGGGCTCGTCTGCGGCATGGACATGCGTATGGCGGAGCACCATGAGGTCCGGGCGGGGGACGTCGGGGTTGTTCTCCACGGCGGTGTCGAACTTGCGCGCAAGGTCCTCGACCTCCTCATCGCCCTTCATGAGGGGTGTGACCATCACGTTGCAGCCGTTGGCGACGGCGAACTCGTGCGAAGAGATGTCGCGGGCGGCGATCCAGATGGGCGGGGTTGGTTTCTGCAGGGGCTTGGGGACGCTGGTGGAGGTCGGGAACTGCCAGACCTCGCCGTCGTGGGCATAGTCGCCTTCCCAGAGCGCGCGCACGGCGGGAACAAGCTCGCGCAGGTGCTTGCCGCCGTCGACTGCAGACATGCCGCCCATGAGGCGGTCGAACTCGAACTGGTACGCGCCGCGTGCCAGCCCCACTTCCATTCGGCCGTTGCTGATGACATCCAGGAGCGCCGTTTCGCCGGCTACTCGGAGCGGGTTCCAGAAGGGCGCGATGATCGTCCCGGCGCCTAGCCGGATGCGCGACGTGCGCGCTGCCAGGTATGCAAGCTGGGGCATGGGGCTGGGCGAGATGGTGTACTCCATTGAGTGGTGTTCACCAATCCAGACCGTGCTGAATCCTCCGGCTTCCGCGATCAGGGTGAGCTCCGTGAGATTCTCGAAGCATTCGCGGTGCGAGACGGTCTCGTCCCAGCGCTCCATGTGGGCGAAGAGGGAAAAACGCATTAGTGACTCCTTCGTTCTGCGACGATGTTGGCCGACGCTTGGGGGGTGGGCGCCGCTTCCTGGGCCCCTGCGTTGCGTTCGGCGATGGTTTGGTTACCGCGGGACCAATGCTCATGCTCGATTTCGCGGACAATGACGGTGGTGTTTTCGGGTGCCGCGCCCACTGAGCGTTCGGCGGCCAGGTGAAGCTCGCTGATGAGCGAGCGGAGCTGCTCGGGGGTCCTGCCCCGGGCGATGGAGACTTCGATGAGAGGCATTACGGCTCCTTAGCTCCTCATGATGAAGGGGTCGGCGAGGGGGGATTCGTCCGTGTTGATCCAGACGCTCTTGACCCGGGTGTATTCACGGATGCTCTCGATGCCGTGCTCGACGCCGACCCCGCTTGTCTTGAAGCCCTCCCGGGGCGACTGGGGAGACATGGTGCGGTAGGTGTTGACCCAGATGGTGCCGGCCTCCAGCCGACTGGCCATGCGGTGCGCCCTGGAAAGATTGGTGGTCCAGATGCCGGCGGCCAGTCCGTAGCTGGTGTCGTTCGCCAGGGCGAGCACCTCTTCTTCTGTTTCAAACGGCATGATCGCCGCGACCGGGCCGAAGATCTCCTCCCTGACCACGCGCATGGAATTATTTACGTCGGTGAGGACGGTGGGTTCGAAGAAGTAGCCGCCGAGGCCGGTATCGGGCCGGCCCCCGCCGGTCAGAACGGTGGCACCTTCGGAGACGCCAAGATCGACATAACTGGCCACCTTGTCCCGCTGGTCCTGGAACGCCAGCGGCCCGAGTTCTGTCGCATCCAGGAGCGGGTCTCCGATGACGATGCTGCGGGCACGGTTGGCGACCCGCTCAAGCAGTTCGTCGTAGACGGACTTGTGGGCAAACACGCGGCTGCCGGCGATGCAGGTTTGGCCGGCAGCGGCGAAGATCCCGGCGACCACTCCCATGGAGGCATTGGCTATGTCGGCGTCGGCGAAGACGATGTTGGGGGATTTGCCGCCCAGTTCCAGCGTCGAGCCGATGAAGCGGGACGCGGTTGAGGAGGCGATGCGGGCGCCGGTGGCGGTGCTCCCCGTGAACGAGATCTTGGCCAGGCGGCGGTCCTCGACCAGTGCGGCTCCGGCTTCTGCGCCGAAGCCGGTGACTACATTGATGACACCGGGCGGGAACCCGGCTTCATTGGCCAGCGCGGCCAGCCGCAGAACGGTGGCCGAGGTGTATTCGGACGGTTTGATCACGATGGTGTTGCCGGTCGCGAGGGCGGGAGCGAGCTTGCTGGTGGTCAGCGTCAGCGGCGAGTTCCATGGCGTGATGGCGCCCACGACGCCGAGGGGTTCGCGGAGAGTGTAGTTCAGCATGGCCCGGCTAGAGCCCGGGATGGTGTCGCCCTGGATTTTGTCCGCCAGGCCCGCGTAATAGTAGTAGTATTCGGGCATTGCGGCGAGCTGGGCGCGCATTTCCCGCAGGAGCTTGCCGTTGTCTTCGGATTCCATACGGGCGAGCTCGTCCGCATGCTCGCCCACGAGGTCGCCCAGCCGGCGGAGCAAATGCCCGCGCCTGGTCTGGCTGAGGTCCCGCCATGCGGGGTTTTCGAAGGCTGCCGCCGCGGCTGAGACTGCCCGGTCGACGTCGGCGTCGTTACCGCGCGCCGCCCGGTACAGCACGTCCAGGGTGGCCGGGTTGGTGCTATCGAAGTATTCCCCGGATGAGGGCGGAACCCAATCCCCGTTGATGAAGTGCTCATAGCGACGATCAGTGGACATGTGAATGCTCCTTGAAGAAAGCAGTGAGGGTGTTGGCGAGCTCTTGGGGACGTTCCACCGGCATCATGTGGCGGGCCCCGCTGATGATGGAGTACCTGCAGCCGGGGATGGCAGCGGCGAGCCGGGCGCTCATCTCCGGCGTCGACCCCGGGTCCAGTTCACCGGTCACGGCATGGGACGGAACGGTGATCCCGGGGAGTTCGGGCGCAATTTCCGCGTCTGCCGTGGCGAACACGCGATAGCAGGCCAGGAAGGATTGCGGGTCGTTGCGAAGCAGGACCTCCCTCGTTGCCTCGATCGATGCCGCCGGAACGGGGGACCCTTCCGGGTACCACCGCCGGATTGAGGCCTCCACCGTGGCGGGAAAGTCCGATGCCGCTGAGGCCAGGCGCATCATCACCGCCGCGTGCTCCTCCGCTGTACGGTCGCAAACCGATGCCACGGAAACCAGGGAGGACACCAGATCTGGCCGGAACCGGGCCAGGTGCTGCGCGACGAGGGCACCCAGTGAGAACCCCACGAGATGGGTGCCGGGTTCAAGGCGCTCCGCGACGTCCGCCGAGAGCTCGGCAAGTGTCACCCCTTCGGGCGCGGGCTCCCGGCTTCCGTGGCCGAGGAGTTCAAGGATCTGAACGACGTATTCCGGTTCGAGGAAGTCACGCAAGGGCCCCCACATCGATCCGTCGAGGCCAACGCCGTGGATCAGTGCTATGCGGACGCGGCTCACGACGGCGGTCACCTACTTCGTTTCGGTGGAGAACGCGGCGAGGCGCTGCTGCGGGCGGCCCTGGGCGGCGGCGGCGAGGGCGATCACGATTTCATCGGCGTGGGGTGCGTCGTTGATCCGGACCTCGATGCTCTGGTGGTGGGAGCGGATGGTCGCATCGGTGATGTGCTTGAGCGGAATATCAAACACAACACCCGCCGGACCACGCTTTTCCACTGCTGGCAGGAGCGTGGTGGCATTCGCGGCGTCACGGAAGTGATTTCCGAAGGCAAGGATGTGGATGAGTCCGGAACCGTGTTCGATTTCCCCGTTCAGGCCCACGATGGCGGCTTTGCCATACGCTTCGGCGGGGGCGCCAAGGGCTTCGAGTACGCGTGGGGCGAGCAGGGCACCGATATCGGAGGCATTGCCGTCGATTCCCTCTGACAGGTCCTCGACGAACCCCTGGCCTGCCCACGGGTTCTTGATAATGGCTGCGACGACGGCGACCCGCGCGTTAGGCGTGACGTCCCGTCCGCCCTCGATCAGAATGTCTTCGGTCAGTGTGACGATTTTGCGGATGCTCATGAAATCAGTTCTCCTATGGTGTCTGCTTTGACGACGGGGTCCGTGAGTCGGTCTCCGATTCGCGAGTGCGGCCGGGGGCCGGTCGATGCGCCGAGAACGACGACGATCTCGCCCGGCCGGGGCGCGTCGCTGATCCGTGTGGTGATGGTCTGGTAGTGCGTGCGGGTGGCGGCGGCGTTCTTGTGCCAAAGGGGCACGACGAGCGAGGCCCCGGCGTCGGCCCGGTCGTCGGCGAAGCAGATGATCGATTCGCCCTCGAAATACTCCCGGACGAGGTTGCCGAAGAACGGTGTGTGGATGAGGGCTGCGCCGTGTTCAATCTCGCCGTCGGTGCCCACGATCGCTGCTTTGCCGAAGGCCTGGATCGCGTCGACGCCGCCGAGCTCCTTGCTGAGGACGTCAGTGAGTTTGTGTGCCAGCACCGGGGCAAGGCGGATGACTTCCTCGTTCAGGTCATCGGTCGCCTTTCCGCCCAGCCAGGGGTTGGTGACCACGGCCGCCGCGGTGGCGCGGACGGCGGGGACGGCGGGGGAGAGGCCGTTTTCGAGCAGGATCTCCTCGCTGTAGTAGACGATCTTGCGGATACCCAGAGCCTGATCGTTCATCATTTGGTCCCGATGGGTGCCGGCTGGGTAGTGAACCCCGGCATGACTTCCCCGGATGTAAGGGCGCCCGGGGCGTGGGAGATGGAAAAGCGCATTACTGGCTCCTAGCAGTCGTTGAAAAAGAAGAGGGCTTTCAGTCGTTGGCGTGGTGCTGTTCTGTTGCGACTTCGCGCGCTGACGTGACGACGTGATCGCGCATCGCCCACTCCGCGCCCATGGCGTCCTTGGCCTGGATCATGGCCACGACCTTGCGGTGCTCAGCCACTGAGCGAGAGATGCGTCCCGGATGCGCGACCGTCGTCGCCACCAGGCGCTGATAGTACGCAAGCTGGTTCATAAGAGTCCGGTACTGCTCAGCGAGCTTGCGGTGGTCGCTGCCGTCGACAATCAGCTGGTGGAACTCATGGACCAGCCGGGCATAGGTCTCGGAGTCGCCATTCTGCGCTGCCTCCTCCGAGGCTTCAATGTTGGCCTCCAGTTTCGTGAGTTCCGGCACCGGACCGCGGCGCGCCATCAGGCCGGCGGCGAGGCCTTCCAGAATCTCCTTGAGCTGGAACATCTCAACAATCTCGCGGCGGCTTGGTTCCCGGACGAAGGTTCCGACCTTCGGACGGATCTCCACGAGCCCTTCGGCCTGCAGTTGCTTCAGGGCCTCCCGTACGGGAGTGCGGCTGACGTTGAATTCCTGGGCCAGGGACGTTTCGCTGAGCGCTGTTCCAGCCGGATAGTCACCGCTGAGCACTACTTGACGGAGCCGGTCCAGCAGGGGCGGCACCGGC
>JBKPJW010000093.1:0-3415 GCA_046730875.1 Actinomycetota bacterium
AAAGGACGCTAACCCGTTGTGTGACCTTGACAACACACCTCACAATAGTAGATCCTATAGGAAACAGGATTCCACAAAGGAGTGAACCCATGGCTTACACAGCCGAAAACTGGCCCATCACCGCGGCCCTGCTGCAGTTCCCGGGCACCGACGCCCAGGGCACTCACATCAACGACGCTCCGGCATCCGCCTGGGCCGAGGTCTTCACCGAGGTCAAGGACGCAGGCTTTTCCGACGCGGACCTCACGGACAGCTGGGTCCGGCCCGGCGACCTCAGCTCCGCCCGCCTTGCCGAATTCAAGCAGACCGCTGACAATGTGGGCATCGGCATCCCCGTCATCTCGGCCATCCGCCGCAGCGTCATCGAGGAAGGCAACTGGGAAGCCAACCTGGCCTACAGCCACCGCACCATCGACGCCGCGGCCGAGCTTGGCTGCGAGGTCGTCTCGGTCGGGCTGCACCAGGCCATCACCGCCGAACAGCAGAAGCAGCTCTGGTTCTGGACCGTCGAAGGCTACAAGGACCCGGTAGGGGACAAAGAAACCTGGAACAAGGCCGTGACCCGCCTGCAGGAACTCGGCCGGCACGCGGCCGAGGTCGGCGTGCTGCTGTCCCTGGAGATGTACGAGGACACCTACCTCGGCACGGCCGACCAGTCCGTCCGGCTGGTCCAGGACATCGGCCTGGCCAACGTGGGGCTGAACCCGGACATCGGCAACCTCATCCGGCTGCACCGCCCGATCGAGGACTGGCGCGAGATGGTCGCCAAGACCCTGCCGTACTCCAACTACTGGCACATGAAGAACTACATCCGCGACGAGGACGTAGCCCGCGATACGTACGTCGCGATGCCGGCCCCGATGGAAAGCGGCCTGATCAACTACCGCGAGGCGTTCAAGGTCGCCCTGTCCGTCGGTTTCCAGGGCATCCTCTGCACCGAGCACTACGGCGGCGACGGCCTGTCCGTCACCGCCAGCAACCAGGACTACCTCCGCCGCCACGTCCTGCCCAAGACCGACGGCTACGCGCTCGGCCAGAGCCAGGTCGCCCAGGGCCGGCAACAGCCCGCAGCCTCGGCACTCAGCAACGTCTGACTCAGCAGCGTCTAACTAGGAATGGTGCGGCCGTCAGGCCAATTGGGGGCGGCCGCACCACTCCAGATTCCAGCATTACTTCTCCAACACGGATTCAATGAGGAACCATGACCCAGATCTTCGACAATCCCGCTGACTTTGCGGATGAGGCACTGGACGGCTTTGTGGCGGCCAACCGCGGCTACGTGGCCCGCGTCGACGGCGGCGTCGTCCGCTCCACCGAGGTCCCGGCCGGGCAGGTGGCCCTGGTGATCGGCGGCGGCTCCGGGCACTACCCGGCTTTCGCCGGACTCGTCGGTCCTGGACTGGCCACCGCCTCCGCCTGCGGCAACATGTTCGCATCGCCCGCGGCCGGGCAGGTCTACCGCGTGGCCAAGGCGGCCAACGCCGGCGGCGGCGTGCTCCTGAGCTACGGCAACTACGCCGGCGACGTCCTCCACTTCGGCCAGGCCCAGCTGCGCCTCAACGCCGAAGGCATCGAGACCCGCACGGTCCTGGTCACCGACGACATCGCCAGCGCGCCGCTGGACCAGATCGAGAAGCGCCGCGGCATCGCCGGGGACCTGACGGTCTTCAAGATCGCCGGCGCCGCCGCAGAGGCGGGGCTGAGCCTGGACGACGTCGAACGGCTGGCCATCCGGACCAACTACCGCACCCGCTCCCTCGGCGTGGCCTTCGGTGGCTGCACCCTGCCGGGCGCGGACGCGCCGCTGTTCTCGGTCCCCGCGGGGCACATGTCCCTCGGCCTGGGCATCCACGGCGAGCCGGGCATCTCCGACCATCCCATGCCCACCGCCTCCGAACTTGCAGAACTTCTGGTCAGCCGGCTGCTGGCCGACAAGCCGGACGACGCTGGCACCCGCGTGGTCGCAATCGTCAACGGCCTCGGCACGGTCAAGTACGACGAGCTCTTCCTGCTCTTCGGCAAGATCGAAAAGCTCCTCGACGCCGCCGGACTCACTGTGGTGGAGCCCGAATGCGGGGAGCTCGTCACCAGCTTGGACATGTCCGGGCTGTCCCTGACCCTGCTGTGGCTGGACCAGGAACTCGAGCAGTACTGGTCCGCCCCCGCCGACACCCCCGCGTTCCGCAAGGGGAACCTGGCGCCCCGAGCCCGACGAGAACTCGCTGGCCCCGAAGACAGCGCAGCTGCAGATCCCGAGACGGCCACCGCGGCGTCCGCGGACTTGGGCCGGCTGGCGGCGGGCGTGCTCGCCCAGGTGCGGGACGTCGTCGTCGAACATGAAGAGGAACTGGGCAACCTGGACGCCATTGCGGGCGACGGTGACCACGGCATCGGCATGCGCCGCGGCGTGGACGCGGCAGTCGCCGCGGGCGAGCAGAACGCGGCGGCCGGAGCCTCGGTTGAACGCGTCCTCACCGAGGCCGGAGAAGCGTGGAGCGAGCGCGCCGGCGGGACCTCCGGGGCCCTGTGGGGATCCGCGGTCATCGCTGCCGGCCTGGCCTTGGGCAACCGCGAGTCGTATCGGGCCGCGGATGCGGCAGCCGCCGTCACGGCGTTCACGGACGCCATCACCGAACTCGGCAAGGCAGAACTGGGGGACAAGACCATGGTGGACGCCCTCCTGCCGTTCCGGGACGCCTTCCTGAAGGCGTCCGACGGCGGCGCCTCCTTGGGCAGCGCCCTCACCGAGGCCGCGGCCGCGGCAACCGAGGCGGCCCGGCAGACTTCGGACCTTCGCCCCCTCAAGGGCCGGGCCCGCCCCCTGGCCGAAAAGAGTCTGGGCCACCCCGATCCCGGTGCGGTCTCCTTCGGACTGATCACAGAGCGGATCGCCACCTACGTTGCATCCGGCGCCGGGACTGCGGACGCCGACAATTCTAAGCTGGCCGCAGAGGCCGGAGATGGAGTAACAAATGACTGAGACCGCAGGCTGGCGCATCGTCGTTGGCAACGATGAGGCCGGCGTTGACTACAAGAACGCCCTGAAGGCACTGCTCGAAGCCGATCCCCGCGTGGCGTCCGTGGTGGACATCGGCGTCGGACCCGATGACTCCACCGCCTACCCGCACGTGGCCGTCGACGCGGCACGCAAGGTCGCTGAGGGCGAAGCCGACCGGGCGCTGCTGATCTGCGGCACCGGCCTGGGCGTGGCGATCGCGGCCAACAAGGTCCCGGGCATCCGGGCCGTCACGGCGCACGACAGCTATTCCGTGGAACGGTCGGTCCTGAGCAACAACGCCCAGGTCCTCACCATGGGCCAGCGCGTCATCGGCCTCGAACTGGCCAAAAAGCTCGTGGGCGAATGGCTGAGCCACCGCTTCGATGAAAACTCCTCCTCCGCCGCCAAGGTGGACGC
>JBKPJW010000094.1:0-5187 GCA_046730875.1 Actinomycetota bacterium
CCACAGCGCATTCGCGGTCTTGAGATGCCGTGGAACAGGGTGATGGGCAGCACCGACGGACCCGCCGGTGCCGCCCGCGCGTTGGGGCCCTGGCATCCGCAGGAGTTCATGGCCGAATGTGTCGAGACCGTTCCCGAGGCAGGCGGCATGATGACCTTCGTGTTCCGCCGCTGCGACGGTGCGCCCCTGGCGTTCCGTGCGGGCCAGTACGTGAACGTCGCCTTTCCCGTGAACGGCGAGGACCAGGATCCGGTGGACCGCAGCTACTCGCTGTCCAGTTCGCCCACAGAGCCCTGGACCTTCAATATCACGGTCAAATGCGACCCCACGGGACTTGTCTCACCGTGGGTGCACGAGAACGTTAGACCCGGCACTGTGCTCGAGATGCTCGGACCGGTCGGGGCATTCCACCTGCCCGACGCCGACCGGCGGGCACGGTACCTCTTGCTGGCCGCCGGCGCGGGCATCACTCCCATCATGTCGATGGTGCGGACCATCCACTCCCTCCCCGGACAGGCCGATGTTGTGGTGTTGTACCACGGAGCGGAGGCCGGAGGCTTTGCCTTCCACCGGGAGTTGGCCTATATCGCCTCCGTGGACTCGCGCGTCAAGGTCTTCTACTCCCTGGGCGACCGCAGCAAACCCGAGGGGTGGGAAGGGCTCACCGGAAGGCTGACGGCGGCCATGCTCGACGAGGTGGCCCCCGATGCCAACGGCCGCCAGGTCTATACCTGCGGCCCCGAGGGTTACCTGAACACCGCCACCGAGCTCCTCAAAAAAGTCGGCGTCGACGATACCTCCATCTACATGGAATTCTTCTCGGGAGACCGCCAGACGATCCTTGAATACCAGGCCGAGCTCGCGCTTGCAGTGGACATTGCGGAGGAAATCGCCGAGGAAATCGCCCACTCCGCCGAGGACTACTACGAAAGCCAGCCCACCGCGTTCGGGCTCTACGAGCCCGGCTACGACGCCGAGGGAACCCTGGAGGCCACGGGGCTGCCGCTGGAAACCCCCGACGGCAGTCCGGACGCGGGGCCGGAGGCCGGGTCTCCCGATGCCTCGAGCTTCGACACGGTCGGAACGGGAAGCCTCACCCTGTCCTTCATGCGCACCGGCATCAACGTGCGCATCGACCCCTCCGAACACATCCTCGGGGTGGCCCAGCGTGCGGGTGTCAGGATCGGCGCGAACTGCAAGGAAGGCATGTGCGGCTCCTGCAAGGTCGTCAAGCTTTCCGGGGAGGTCGAGATGAACCACCAGGGCGGGATCCGGGCACGGGAAATCGATGCAGGCAAGTTCCTGCCCTGCTGCTCTACAGCGCGGACCGATATGGTGATCGATGCCTAGCCGCGTCCAGCGCCGGGGACATTAACGCAGAGTCAACTTGCTTCACGAAAACTGACAACAACTACCTCACCTACAGTCTGATGCGACCAGCATCACCGTGAGGGTTCGATCGCCAACCCATAGGAGCCGTTCAATGTCAGGTAACAAAGCCGTTGCATACAAGGCGCCGGGGATCGTGGAAATCATCGATACCCCGTTTCCCACCTTTGAACTGCAGGCCGGCCCCGGCGTCAATCCCGTCAATGTCGGCCGGAAGGTCCCGCACGGGGTCATCCTGCGCACCGTGAGCACCAACATCTGCGGCTCGGACCAGCACATGGTTCGTGGCCGCACGACCGCCCCGGCCGGTCTCGTCCTGGGGCACGAGATCACCGGGGAAGTCATCGAGACCGGGCCCGACGTCGAATTCATCAAGGTCGGGGACATCGTCTCGGTCCCCTTCAACATCTCCTGCGGGCGCTGCCGGAACTGCAAGGAAGGCAAGACCGGGATCTGCCTGAACGTGAACCCGGACCGTCCCGGGTCCGCCTACGGCTATGTCGATATGGGCGGATGGGTTGGCGGGCAGGCGGAGTTCGTCCTGGTCCCCTACGCGGACTGGAACCTGTTGCGGTTCCCCGATCGGGACCAGGCCTTGGAGAAGATCATGGACCTGACCATGCTCTCGGACATCCTCCCGACCGGTTTCCACGGGGCCGTCACGGCAGGTGTCGGCGTCGGGTCCACTGTCTATGTTGCCGGGGCCGGTCCCGTGGGGCTTGCCGCGGCGGCCAGCGCTCAACTGCTAGGGGCCGCAGTGGTCATCGTGGGGGATCTCAATGAGGATCGCCTGGCCCAGGCCCGATCCTTTGGCTGCGAAACTGTCAACGTGGCCAACGGCGACCCGGCTGACCAGATCGAGCAGCTTCTCGGCGTCCGGGAGGTCGATGCCGGTATTGACGCGGTCGGTTTCGAGGCCCGCGGACACGGTGCCGGGGCCCAGGAGGCGCCGGCCGCCGTGCTCAATTCACTGATGGACCTCACTGCCGCGGGCGGGTCCCTGGGCATTCCCGGCCTTTATGTCACCGGGGATCCGGGTGCCGCGGACGAGGCGGCCCAGAAGGGCAGCCTGTCCCTGTCCCTGGGCACCGGCTGGGCGAAATCCCTCTCCTTCGCGACCGGCCAGTGCCCGGTGATGAAATACAACCGGCAGCTGATGATGGCGATCCTGCATGACAGGATCCAGATCGCCAAGGCGGTCAACGCCACGGCCATTTCGCTGCAGGATGCCCCGCGGGGGTACGCGGAATTCGATGCCGGAGCCGCCACGAAGTATGTCCTGGACCCGAACGGCTACCTCAGCAACTAGGCCGAGCTAAAGGAGGGGGTTCCCTCCAGGCAGGCTAGAGCGGTCGGTGCATCACCCAGACCGTGCGGGTGGTGCACCGGCCGCGTCGTCTTTGACGAAGGAACCACCCGCCGATGTAAACCCCTTGATGCCCCGACTCGGAATGTCTGGGCGGGACTACCACAGGGAGCATCCCGACCGTCGGGACCCGCACCCCGGGCCCGGACAGTAATGGCTGCGCACGTTAGGTAGCAACCCACCTCGGCGGCACGCGGCTTGTTCCGGCCCGTGCCGTCTGAGGGCACACCCTCCAATGCATAGCAAAGGTTATCTACATGTCCCAGCACCACGACCAAGAACAGACGCTCCGGGTTAGCAGCGAAGGGAAGGATTTCGTGAATATCCAGTTGGAGTCCTCAAGTCCAGTAACTGTTCGACTGCAGCTGGATGGCGGCTGCAATTGCCAACACAACAACGAAAACCGCCCCGGCTCATATGTTGACAGTGACCTCGGTCCCCGCTGACAGCGGCCGCGTGCGGGGCCGAGAATCAGCCGTGAAACCATGACCGTTCAACTGGGAATCCCAGTACTGCGTCTGGCCCGGAACGACAATCATGAGTCTGCGCCGGACCCGCGACCGATCGGACTGCCCTCGGGACTACTGGACCGCTTTGGCCGCCAAGCAACCGACATGCGGCTGTCCGTTACGGATAAATGCAATCTTCGCTGCACCTACTGCATGCCGGCGGACGGCTTGAAATGGCTGCCGAAGCAAGCCGTCATGACGGTCGACGAGATCCAGAGAATCGTGGGGATCGGCGTCGAGCGCCTGGGGGTCAGGGAACTCCGTATCACCGGCGGAGAACCCTTGGTCCGGCCCGACCTCGTCGACATCATCGCCGGAATGCGAGTGCGCCACCCCCAACTCCCAATCTCCATGACGACCAACGGCGTCGGGCTCGAGGAAAGAGCGGAGGCGCTTAGGGAGGCCGGGCTCACCAGGATCAATGTGTCCCTTGACTCGCTGCATGAGGAGACTTTTACGCAGCTGACCAGGCGCCCGTTCCTCGGCAAAGTGCTCGCCGGCGTCGAAGCGGCGGGCGCCGCGGGCCTCGGACCCATCAAGATCAACGCGGTGCTAATGCGCGGCGTCAATGACCTTGAAGCGTCGGGACTGTTGGAATGGGCTTTGCAGCGATGCTTTGAACTGCGCTTCATCGAACAGATGCCGTTGGATGCACAGCGCGGCTGGACCGAGCACGGAATGATCACCGCCTCCGAGATTCACACCTTGCTGTCAACAGATTTCGTCCTGGAGCGGGATCGCCGCTCCCGGAACGGCGCACCAGCCGAACGGTTCGAAGTGCGGCGACGGAGCGCGGCTACCGGTAAAGCCTCCGGAGGCGTTCTAGGAACCGTAGGGATCATCGCATCCGTCAGTGAACCTTTTTGTGCCGACTGCCGGCGAACCCGCATTACGGCTGAGGGAAAGATCATGAGCTGTCTGTTCTCCCGGGAGGAGTTCGACCTTCTGGGTCTTCTGCGAAGCGGGGCAGACGACGACGAACTGACGCGTCTCTGGCAGGACGCCATGTGGGTGAAACCTCGGGCCCACGGCATGGACCACGCTGGCCTCGGGAGTGAAGAGTTTGTTCAACCCGACCGCAGCATGAGTGCTATCGGAGGATAAGAGGAATGCTCGTACGATACTTCGCCGCCGCCTGTGCAGCGGCCGGCGTCCAAGAGGAACACCACGATCTTCCTGACGGCACCACCCTGGACGGGCTCATCGCCGCCATATTAGCTGTAGACCGCCCCGTCGAGCGATCGACAGGTACCTTTTCATTGGCCATGGTCATCGACCGGAGCAGCTTCCTGCGGAACGAGGTCGCGCTCCGGGATCACCGCGCGAAGCTTAGTACAGGAGATGTGGTGGACGTCCTCCCGCCCTTTGCAGGGGGTTAGACCCGTGAATTGCCGGCACAACGGAGATGTACGAAAAACCCAGTACCGTGCCATCCCCTTCAGCGGAAGCCTGGGCAATGAGAGGAGTTGAATGAACAAAGCCAATGAACGGACCGAAACCAAATTGGACAAAATAGGTTGCCTTTGCCGGGAACAAAAGCGACAGAGTACCGTCGAAAGCTGGTCCATAGGAGTCCTCGGCGTCATCGCCATAGTTGCAACAATCTATGCGTCTTTTCAGTATTCCGGATGGTGACCCTTGTTCGCCCGACTAGCGTTTCGTCCGAATTCCAAAATATTGAACGAATGGAGTCAGGATCTGGCTCACGCGCTCAAGATCCCCGACGTGCCCGTCGAGCGTGAACACTCCTGGATCTGGCCCGGAAGCTTGCCATTCCCGCGCTGATTCCCCGGGGTGGAGATGAATTGACGCTCTGCGCAGCGTCTACTCCGGGCCGCACCCCGTGTTTTCAACCGCCGATAGCGGATCTACGTTGGCGAATAACCGTTATCGGCGCCGCCGCCGTCACCGGCCGTCTCCGGG
>JBKPJW010000095.1:0-4015 GCA_046730875.1 Actinomycetota bacterium
CCCGTACGCCCGGGAAACACCCACATTTTTGAACATGTCCACGAGGGACGAGAAGGACTCAGACATAGGACCCACGATAGGCAAGCTCACGCAGGAGCGCCAGAGCCGCCCGATGCCACCGCGCCACGGTGGGAAGCAAGAGGACCTAAGCTCTGGTTGCCGGCCATCTCCTGCCCTTAGATTTGGAACCAGCGGGGACGCAGCCCGCAGCACGGAAGGCACGGGAATCGAGGCACTGGACATGGCGACATCCACGAATGCGGCATCACGGCTGGCCGACGCGTTGGCAATAATCCTTGGCACCGACGGGATCCCCCTGCGGCTGAGGGCCTGGGACGGCACGGAAGCGGGCCCGGCTGATGCTCCCCTCGTCGTGTTCGGGTCCCGGCGGGCGCTTCGCCGGATGCTATGGTCACCCGGACAGCTCGGCCTCAGCCGCGCCTACGTGGCGGGTGAAATCGACGCCCCCGGCGACATCTTCGCTGCCTTCGGCGCCCTCAGCTCGGCCGGAAAGTTCGCCCGGCCAGGGCCGTTCCCGCGGCCCACTCCCCGTGAGGGGCTCACGCTGCTCTGGACTGCCGCCCGGCTCGGCGTTCTCGGACCGAACCCTGCGCCGCCGCCCGAGGAATCCCGTGTGGGCCGGTACGGCCGGCGACACTCCAAGCGGCGCGATGCCGCCGCCATCTCCCATCACTACGACGTCGGCAACGACTTCTACAGGCTCGTCCTGGGCCCGTCCATGGCTTACTCCTGTGCGGTCTGGGAGTCTGAGGGCATCGGACTGGACACCGCCCAGGAGGCAAAGTTTGATCTCGTCTGCCGCAAACTGGGACTCAAACCGGGCATGCGGGTGCTGGACGTGGGATGCGGCTGGGGCAGCTTCGCGCTGCACGCCGCGCGGGACTACGGGGCCGACGTCGTAGGCGTGACGCTCTCGGTGGAGCAGGCCGCCATGGCCCGCAAACGGGCCGCTGACGCCGGCCTCACGGACCGGGTGGACATCCGGGTGCAGGATTACCGCGATGTGGACGACGGGCCCTATGACGCGATCAGCTCGGTCGGCATGGCGGAGCATGTTGGAGGCGACCAGATCGCGCACTATGCCTCCCGGCTGCAGGGCCTGCTCCGCCCGGGAGGCCGGCTGCTCAACCACTCAATCTCCTGGAACGCCGGACCGACCGCACCGGACCCGGACTCCTTTATTCCCCGCTACGTGTTCCCGGACGGCGAGATGCTGAGCCTGTCCGCTATGGTCACAGCACTCGAATCGGCGCGTTTGGAGGTTCTGGATGTTGAGGCGCTGCGGCGTCACTATGCCCTGACGCTCCGGGCCTGGGTGCGGAACCTGGAGGAGCACTGGGACGAGGCCGTCCGCCTGGTCGGTGCGGGACGGGCTCGGGTGTGGCGGCTCTACATGGCAGCGAGCGCCCTGGGCTTCGAGACGGGCCTCACCGGCGTGAATCAGGTCCTGGTCCAGCGCCCGGGCGGCGCGGAACCTCCGCTGCGCCGTTCCGCGTGGATCTGAAGCCTTATTCTTCCAGCTTCCGGCCGCATCCCGGAAGCTGCCCCATGGACCGCGCGAAGCTACGCTGTCACTATGAGCAATACTGAACTCGCGCCCCAGGAAATACTCTGCGAAACGGACAGGACCAGCGCCGGCGTCGAACTACTGGCGCCGCGGCAGGTGCCGCTGGGCGGACCGCGCGCCATGGACGTGCGGCGTACCCTTCCGCAGCGCCAGCGCAGCCTGATCGGGGCCTGGTGCTTCCTGGACCACTACGGCCCGGACCAGGTCGGCGATTCCGGCGGCATGAAAGTTCCGCGCCACCCCCACACCGGACTGCAGACCGTCAGCTGGCTGTTCACGGGGGAGATCGAACACCAGGACTCGGCCGGCTTCCACGCAGCAGTGCGCCCCGGCGAAGTGAACCTCATGACCGCCGGGCGCGGCATCAGCCACTCTGAATTCTCCACCCCGGTCACCGAGATCCTGCACGGAGCGCAGCTGTGGGTGGCGCTACCCGACACGGCACGCCACATGGCCCCCACCTTTGAGCACTATCGCCCCGAACCGGTCAGCGGAAACGGCTGGATCCTGCGTGTCTTCCTGGGCGCGCTGTCCGGGTCCGTCTCGCCTGTCACCACCCACACGCCCCTGGTGGGCGCGGAGATCCTGCTCGAAGCAGGAGCGGAACTGACCCTCGACACAGATGCGGCCTTTGAACATGGCGTGCTGCTGGACTCGGGCCACCTGCTCCTGGACGGACACCCCGTCCCGAAGGACCACCTGGCGTACCTTCCGGCCGGCCGCGGATCCCTGACCCTGGGCGCAGGTCCGGATGGTGCGCGTGTCATCCTGATCGGCGGCGAGCCGCTCGGCGAAAAAATAGTGATGTGGTGGAACTTCGTTGGGCGCAGCCACGAGGAGATTGTCGGGTACAGGGCGCAGTGGCAGGCCGAGATTGGCGCCGAAACCGCCGCCGATATCGGCCCCGGTGACGCATCCGGTGACGGCCCGGGACCTGCCGTCGCGGCCGGCACGGACCTTCGGTTCGGCCCGTTTCCGCCGGGGGAGCCTGCGGCTCTCCCGGCTCCGGTTCTGCCCAATGCCCGCCTCCGGCCACGTGGCTGAACCGTTCACCTGATTCCTCGGCGGAACCGGGCCCAGGCGCCTCTCACCGACCCGCAAAAGTGCACCTCCACAAGCCAGCCCCATTCGCGCTCAGGCGCCCCATCCAAGGAGACCATGTTGACAACGGTCACTGTCAGGAACAACCCGCAGCGCAGCCGTTTCGAAGTGCTCGACGCCGACACCGTGATCGGCCAGGCCGCGTACGTGGACGACGTCGGGGCGGACCAGCGGATTTTCTACCACACTGCGATCAACGAGGAATACGGCGGCAGGGGGCTGGCCGGGGTGCTGGCCGCACAGGCACTGGATGAGACTGTCGCAGCCGGCCTCACGATCGTCCCGGTGTGCCCATATATCAAGAAGTACCTGAGGAAGCACCCTGTCTATGCGGCGAACGTGCTGGCACCCACTCCGGCTCATTTGGACTTCCTGAGCGCCACGCTGGCCCACAAGGTGCGGCCGTGACCGCCGTGACGCTCAGGTGTGCGCGATGAACCGCTCCACGCGCCGGTCCGGGATGAGCCAGATCGCGGCGACCACGGTGTAGGTGGCGATCCCCAGGATCGGGTTCACAAGGCTCAGTCCCATTCCCGCGATGTACAACGCAGGCGATCCCTTGCCTTTCCAGTCCTGGCCCATGGCCTTATCCAACGCGCCGCCCCGTCCTTGCTGGCCGATCAGGGCCGATTTCAGGATGTAGTAGGCAATAGCGGCGAGCAGCAGGTTCAGCCCGTAGACCAGCACCGGGACTTCCGCCAGGCCGGCGTCGTTCATCCACCGCGTGGTGAAGGGGATGAGGGAGAGCCAGAACAGCAGATGCAGATTGGCCCACAGCACCCCACCGTTGATCCTCCCGGCCAGATGCAGCATGTGGTGGTGGTTGTTCCAATAGATCCCGACATAGATGAAGCTCAGCAGGTAGCTGAAGACCGTCGGGAGCTCCTCGAGCAGCGCGTGCCAGGTCGGTTCCGCGGGCACATGGAGTTCCAGCACCATGATGGTGATGATGATGGCCAGCACGCCGTCGCTGAAGGCTTCCAGTCGGCTCTTGTTCATGACGGAACACCCATGCACGAAATCATCGTCGTGCCGGCCGCGGATGGGAAGTGCCGGTGTCGGGGACAGTTGACCGCGCTTTGCCATCCCGGCTTCGGGTGCGGACGCTTGGCCCTTTGGGCGTGAAACGTACGTTAGCAAGCGGAAACGTACGTTAGCAGGGCCTGGGCCCGGCGGCGGGCGGGTGTCCGGGCGGCATCCTGTACGCCGACCGTGCCCGGAGCAGGTTCCGCTGCTCTCCCCGGCGCACCCCACCGCGCCACGAGCGCAATCTGGAACCAGAATTGTTGACAATCCTGAGTCGCAGTGGTTCACTTCACACAAAAC
>JBKPJW010000096.1:0-4176 GCA_046730875.1 Actinomycetota bacterium
GTTCTGGACGTCCAGAACGGCCCCTGCTGCGAGTCAGTTGGGTCGTAACGGCCCTTTTGGCGGTCCATAACGGCGCTTACGGAGCAACAGATGGGCGCGGAGAAGGGCTCAGCTCCCTGACGGCTAGGCGCGGCCCTTAAGGATCAGGTTCCAGTACACCTGGGGGAAGATGTCGCGGTCCACCACCCAGGAGGCGCGGCTCTCTTTCCAGGTCGGCACCTTGGGGATCGTGGGCATGGGCTGGTACTGGTCATCGAACTCGGCGAAGACCACGGTGGAGCGGGAGACCGTGAAGGGGCACACGGAATAGCCGTTGTATTTCTCCGGAAGGGGTTTGCCCTGCCGGGCCGCCACCAGGTTTTTCGCCAGCACCTTCGTCTGCTTCCGGAGCGCCCCGCCGGACTTGGAGTTGGTGGTTGCCGCGGCATCCCCCAGGGACCAGATGTTCGGAAAACGGACGTGCCGCAGGGTCTGCGGGTCCACTTCCACGAATCCGCCGCCGTCGCCGGGGGCCGGCAGCGCGGTGGCCTTGAGCCAGTCCGGGGCCGACTGCGGGGGCACGGCGTTGAGCACGTCGTAACGCAGCTCCTCTGTGGCCCCGGTTGCGTTGTCCCTGATCAGCGCCGTTTGCGCGGCGGCGTCAACGGAGGTTACTTCGCTGTTGCATTGGAGTTCGATGCCGTATTCCGCAATCTTGCGATTCAGCTCATCGTCCACTCCGGGCACGCCGAACACTGTGCCGGTCGGCTGCACCATGACCACGCGGATGTCCTGCAGCACTCCCTGCTCCCGCCAGTAGTCGCAGGCCAGGTACATCGGTTTCTGGGCGGCGCCGCCGCACTTGATCGGGCCGGAGGGCATGGTGAAGACCGCTGTGCCGGACTTGAGGCCGCTGAACAAGGTCCAGGCCTTGGCCGCCAGGCTGAATTCGTAGTGCGACGCGCCGAAGGGGGAATGCACGGCCTCGGCGAGGCCGGGGATCTTGTCCCAGTCCAGCTGCAGGCCGGGGCAGACCACCAACTGACCAAACCCCAGCTGGCCGCCGGAAGCCAACGTCACGATGTTGGCCGCCGGGTCGATGCCCACCGCGCCGTCCCGGATCCACTTCACGCCGCGCGGCGTGACGGATTGCTGAGGCCGGGTAGCGTCCGAGGCCTTGGCCCGGCCGCCGGCGATGTGGGAGAACAGCGGCTGGTAACGATGATTGTCCTCGGGTTCCACCACGGCCACGTCCTTCACGCCGTAGCGATGCAGGCGTGCCGCCAGTGAGATCCCGGCGTTACCGCCGCCGATGATGAGGACTTCGTAGTGCTGCCCGGCCACGGCGTTAGTTCTTTTCCGTCAGGGCAGAGCCCTTGTGCGCGGCCCGCGCCCCGGTTTTGGCGGACTCCACCACATACTGGGGCTCTTCCTCACTGGCCCGGTGGGTATGCCCGTCCAGCTCGAAGTCACTGACCTTCTTCTCCACAATCTTTCCGTGGGTGGGGCCCTGCGGCGTATTCCATTCCACGGGCGTTCCCTTGCTAAGCGACATGAGTGCTCCTCGGATAGGCGGTTCCCGTAGCGTCAGGGTTACCGGCAGGCAGGTTCTCAATAGTAAGCATGATGAGCTTTTTTGGGTACCGCCTCGAAGTCGTGCCACCCCAACTGACTAGCAGCAGGGGCCGTTCTGGACGTCCAGAACGGCCCCTGCTGCCAGCTAGTTGGGCTCGGGGGTAGCGTTGGGGCATGACCGAACCCAGGCCCCTCCCGGCGCTGCCCTTGCGCACCGAACGGCTGGTGCTGCGGCGCTTTGAGGCCTCGGACCTCGATGCCTACCACGCCTACCACTCGCTGCCCGAGACCGCCCGGTTCCTGCCCCGGGAGGCCAAGAGCTACACGCAGTCGATGGAGATGGTGGGACGGTACGCCAACTTCGAGTTCGAGAAGGAGGGCGACTGGGTGGCCCTGGCCATCGAGGCCGCGGACTCGCCCGGGCTGCTCGGCGAGGTGGTGCTGAAATGGCTGGCGGGCAGCGGGCAGGCCGAGATCGGCTGGAGCCTGGCCCCGGAGGCACGGGGACGGGGCATTGCGGGCGAGGCCGCCCGGGCAGTGCTCAAGCTCGGCTTTGAGGACCTGGGCTTCCACCGGATCGACGCCAAGCTCGATGCGCTCAACACGGACTCCGCGGCGCTCTGTGAACGGCTCGGCATGCGGCTGGAATCACGGCAGGTGGACAAGTGGCACTACAAAGGCGAATGGGCCACGGAAGTGGTGTACGCCCTCCTCGCGGACGAGTGGAAGACCCGCTAAACCGGTCCCCAACGCTTGGGGCAAGAGCTTGGGCATGTCCGCTGGGGCAGCGCCGCCCGGCGTGCTCTGGAGGGCGCGGTTTCCCTGCACAGGCGCTGATTTCAGGAGTAAAATGTGGGCGTCGGCAGGATGCCTGCGACACCCTGCCGCGAGGCCGGTTTTCAACCTGAAGAGCCGGAATGTTGCGTGAAAGGGAAGGCCATGACTACCGCTTCACATCCAGCCCAGCACCACCACGCGATGGGGTTGACCCTGCACAACACCGCCATCGGTTTTGGTGTGGTTTTCCTGCTGGTTGGTGTCCTTGGGTTCATCCCGGGACTCACCACTAATTACGTTGCCATGACTATTGCGGGACCTGAATCAGAGGCCTTGCTGCTTGGCGTCTTCCAGGTGTCCGTGCTGCACAATATCGTCCACCTGCTGTTCGGCGTGGCAGGCCTTGTCATGGCCCGGACAGATCGGATGGCCCGCGCGTTCCTCATCGGCGGCGGCGCTGTCTACCTGCTTCTGTGGATCTACGGCCTGGTGGTCGATATGAACACGGCCGTCAACTTCGTTCCGTTCAACTCTGCCGACAACTGGCTGCATCTGATTCTCGGCGTCGCCATGATCGGCCTGGGCGTCTGGCTCGGCAGGGACATCGTGGAGAAGAAGGCGAGCGCCGCGTAGCGGCTGCCACGGTTCGTGGAAAATCGACGACGGCGACCGTCCCCCGGGCGGTAACTCCGCTCTTGGGACGGTCAACGTCATCGTCGGCGGCGCGCTCCCGATGCAGCCTGAGATACAGGTTCAACCACGGGTCGAACCAGGTTCATAGGTCCCGTACGTCGGAAGCCCTGCCGACTCGTAGACCAGAATCGCGAGTCCGCCGGGCGTCGTCTCATTGCGGATCAGGCGCAGGCCCGCCGGGGCGCCTCCTGCCGGGAACAGCCGCCTGCCCTTACCTAGCACCACCGGGGCGATCACGAGCCTCAGTTCGTCAATCAGTCCCGCGCCCAGAAGCGACTGGGCAAGCCGGGCACTCCCGTGGATCTGCAACTCCCTGCCGGGCTGGCTCTTCAACTCGGCGACCTGTGCCACGACGTCCCCGGACAGGATCGTCGTCGGTGCCCAGCCGGCCTGCGCCAGGCTGTGCGAGGCCACATACTTCGGCAAACCATTCATCTTTTCCGTGAACGGATCGTCTGGGTCCGTGATCTTCGGCCAGTCCCTTGCAAAGTTGTCATAGGTCCGGCGGCCGAAGAGCAACGCATCCGCGTCTGCGAGCCAGTCCGCCGCCTGCTGGATGAAATTCTCGTCCAGGTAGGGGACGAACCAGCCTCCTTGTGAGAAGCCGTCGCTGGTGTCCTCCTCGGGCGATCCGGGACCCTGCGCCACGCCGTCCAATGTGAGGAACTCCATCAGCGTTAGTCTCATCGTGTTGCCTCTCCGTGTTGGTTGCCCGGTCCAATGGCTCAAACTGGCCCTGGAATCACGGCAGGTGGAAAGTGGCGGGCCAAGGGGCTAAATGGTCGAACGGGCCACGGAAACGGTGTACACCATCGTCGCGGATGAATGGAAGGGCCGCTGGCCTGGTCCCGGGAGACCCAGGCGATCTGACACGTTCGGCCGGACAGGACCGATCCTGTCCGGCCGAACGTCTTTGCCGCGTGCTACATCTCGGCCGTTCCTAGGGCGCCGCCGTCGCTGCTGCTGCCGGCAGGGGCGTGGCAGTTCCCGTGGCCGGGGCGTCCGCGCCGGCGGATGTAGACGACGACGGCGCCGCCGGTCCCGTTGGTTGCTGCGCCGGCACCGTGGAGCCGGAGCCGGAGCCCGGCGCGGGAGCGGTCGACGTCGGGCCGCTGGTCGGCGCTGTGCCCCCGGTACCGCCCTCCGTACCGC
>JBKPJW010000097.1:0-2042 GCA_046730875.1 Actinomycetota bacterium
CGCCACCATCGCCGGGTTCAATACCGCCCCGGCCGCGCTGCTGGTCGGGTTCATCGACCCCTATTTCGAGTCCCTGGTGCAGATCTGGGCGGACCGGAGCATTGAGATCGCCGGCCGCATTGTCCGTGGCTTCTACCCCGCGGGACAGGACCTGGACGGTCGCGGCGGAACGCCGGAAAACCACCCGGTCATTGTCCGCACCGACGACTGGCTGATGGCCCACGCGGATGCGCCGCGGGCCCTGCGCCGCATCATCATCGAACAGCGCAGCCTGCTGCACCGTTCCCTCACGGCGCAGGCGCTCCCCGGGCCAGCGCACCCACCATCGGCTGCTCCGTAAGCGCCCTTTTGCCGGTCGAAAAGGGCAGCTGCGGAGCAATCGATGGGGAGTAGAGGCTACTAGGGGACCCTGTGCAGCCATTCCGTGGTGCCGAACTTGGTCTCCACGCGCCGGTTGGCGGCCTCAAGCTCTGCGTCGGTGAGTACGGACGGCGTGGCGTCGTAGCGTTCGGTGAAAACGTCCATCATGGCGGCGACGATCTCGGCGCGGGCCATGCCGGTCTGGCGGCGGAGCGGGTCCACGCGTTTCTTGGCGCTCCGGGTGCCCTTGTCGGAGAGCTTCTCCTTGCCGATCCGCAGCACCTCCACCATCTTCTCGGCGTCGATGTCATAGCTCATGGTGACGTGGTGCAGCATGCCCCCGTTGGCGAGGCGCTTCTGCGCCGCGCCGCCGATCTTGCCGTGTTCGGTGGCGATGTCGTTGAGCGGCACGTAGAAGGCGCTGATGCCGACTTTTTCCAGGGCCGCCATCACCCAGGCGTCGAGGAAACGGTACGAGTCCGCAAAGCTGATGCCGTCCACCAGGGTCTGCGGGAGGTACAGCGAGTAGGTGATGCAGTTGCCGGCCTCCATGAACATCGCTCCCCCGCCGCTGATCCGGCGGACCACGCTGATGCCGTGCCGGGCCACGCCGTCGGGGTGGAGTTCGTTGCGGACGGACTGGAAGCTGCCGATCACCACGGACGGCTCTTCCCAGTCCCAGAAACGCAGGGTGGGATTGCGTCGCCCGGCGCCGACTTCCTCGGTGAGCACTTCATCGAGGGCGACGTTGACGTGGGTGGGCAGCACGGACGGGGCGATGATGTTCCAGTGGTGGTCCCCCCAGCCGGTGGCCTTCGCAAGGGCGCGGCGGACTGTGACAGCTACGGCGTCGGCGGAAAACCCGAACAGTACTGCGTCCTCGGGCAGGGCCGCCGTCACGGCGGCTGCGAGATCGGCAGCTGCCGTATCCGCGGGCAGTCCCGTGAGCGCGCGGTTGATCTCCGGCAGCGCCTCGTCCGGTTCCAGGAAGAAATCCCCGCTCAGCGAGACGTGGGCCAGGGCACCGTCCACTACCTCAAGATCGACGACCACGAGTTTGCCGCCCGGAACCTTGTACTCGCCGTGGTGACGGCCGGCGGTGCTGGAAACGGTGGAGACAGGGTGGGATGTCATGGGATCCATCCTGCCGCATGCATCCGGGAACCCGCGAAAACCGCGAAACCAGAATCCCCGCAGGTACGCAAAAAGCCCGCACCGTTGCCGGTACGGGCTTTCTACAAGACCTTGGGGAAGAAGGTTACTTCTTGCCGCCGAAGCCCTTGAAGCGAGCGTTGAAGCGCTCGACGCGGCCTGCGGAGTCCATGATGCGCTGCTTGCCCGTGTAGAACGGGTGGGACTCGGAGGAGATTTCGACGTCGATGACCGGGTAGGTGTTTCCGTCTTCCCACTCGATGGTCTTCTTGGAAGACACGGTGGACTTGGTCAGGAACTTGACGCCGGAAGCCAGGTCGTTGAAAACAACAGCTTCGTACTTCGGGTGAGTATTAGACTTCATAATTGGACCTTTGTTCGCACAACTGGATTTTGCCAGTTGCCAGGTATGAATGGGATGGCCGGCGGAAATCACCGGACGGCCAGCTATCAATGATAGCCGATAGCCGGACCACTGACGAACACCATTGGCGCACGTCAGCGCGGCGCAGCCGCGCCTCACTTAGTCC
>JBKPJW010000098.1:0-7973 GCA_046730875.1 Actinomycetota bacterium
CAATACGGCCGTGGCGGGAGTGGGGCTCGGCCTGGCTGTTCCCATCAACGCAACGTCCCGGCGCATCATCGCTTCGCTGCTCAAGGACGGCCGTGTCCGCCGGGCCTATCTGGGCCTGGTGAACACCCCCATCCAGCTGCAGCCCAGCGCCGTTGTCCGGACGGGGCGCAGGGAGGGCCTGCTGGTGGTCGAAGTCCTGCCGGGTTCGCCGGCCGAACGCGCCGGACTCCAGGCCGGAGACATCCTTCTCAAGGTCGGGCAGAAGTACGTGTCCAACGCCGAGAGCCTGCAGAAGCTCCTCTTTGCCGAAGCGATCGGGGAGCAACTGGATCTGGCCGTGCTGCGGGAAGGCGCGGAACTGCACCTGGTGGCCGTGCCGGCTGAAATGACTGATAACCAGTAGCAATAAGCCTGCCGCCACGCGGCGATTCCACCCGAGAAAAAGATCTCTCCGAAGCTGAATGCCGAGCACCGGGAACTACTTGTATTCCCGTGGACGCCGCCTGCAGGAATTACCTGATTGGCGACGCAATTACTTGGCCGCCGTAGCGCGCCCTTACTCGACGGTACTGACGCCTGTACGCGTCTTTCTTCGGGCCAAAGATCGCGTAGCGGCACGCCTTGTTGCGCTAAGTTCCGCGTGTAACGGTGTCATTGGAAAGCCGGAGGGAACAGAGTCTCAGTACGGCCTGGTTTCAATGATGATCCGGCTCTTCCGCAAGCGATTAGGTTCGTTTTATCTGGGGAAATCGGAGAACATCGTGGAAAGCCTAACTGGAAATACACCCTCGATTTCGGTCCGCTTATTCGGATCATTTGAAGTACGCCGGGACGGCGTGGCGCTCACCGCTGCCGACATGGGGGGATGCAAACCCCGGCACATACTGGAAATTCTGCTCCTGAACCTCGGCACGCCGGTGTCCAAGACCCGCCTCATTGATCTCCTCTGGGGCGCAGGAGCCAGCGACGGCTCGGTGGCGACGCTTGAGAGCTATATCAGCGGCATCCGGCGCGCCATCCAGCCCGGGCAGACCAAGACCGGTCCGCTCCGCACCGCCAACAGCGGCTACCTCCTGGACCCTACGCTCGTGGATCTTGACCTGTTCCGGTTCCGTGGGCTGGTCCGCGACGCCGGTGAGCTGCCTCCGGACGAGGCATACCCGCTGCTGCTCGAGGCCCTTGAGATTTCTGCTGAACCGCTGCTCGGGTTCGAACTTGCCTCGGACTGGGCAGAAGAGGCGCGCACTCGCCATGCGGCCGAGAAGGTAGCCCTGCAGATCCACGCGGCAGAAACAGCGGCCCTGCTGAACAAACCGGACGAAGCCGTCAACCTGGTCCAGGCTGCCATCCGGGCCGAGCCCCTCAACGAACGTGCATGGACCGTGCTGGTCGAAGCCTACGAACAGGCCGGCCTGCCGGCGGAAGGGCTGGCGGCCTATGAGCGGTGCCGCCGGCTCTTTGACCGTGATCTGGGCTGCACGCCCGGCCCGGCCTTGCAAGCGGCACACCTGCGGCTCCTACGGCAGCGAGCGGAAAGCAATTCCGAACTCTCCGAGGTACTGGCTGCGTTGCTCTATCTGGGAGAGCGGCTGAACGGCCCGCGCCAACTGCCCGCGGCGGAGTCGCGGCGCATGCACGAGAACGCCGGGCGGGTGCTTGATTCCTTCCTCCAGCGCGTCCGGGCGGCGGTCTGAAGGGTTCCGGCTGATGCCTTCGGCATCCGCCATCACGAACCTGCCGTCGCGCCTGTCCCGAGCCCTGCCTGTGCCCGGCAGTTCCGTGTCGGACAGGCGGGAGGGGCCAAATTTAGGGCCCGCAGGGCTGCCGTCCCCGGAACCGGAAGTTAGTTTGGTCACGTGGCCCGCGTTCTCGGGAAATTCGGACGCGCCGGGCCGCATACTTGGAAAGACCCTGGCGGGCTGTCCCACCGCCGGGTGTGAGGAGGGCCCATGGAAACCTTGAAGAAAGTCGTCACGAACGAGTACTTTCCCGCGGCCGCAGTGCTGTCCGGGGTCCTCTTGTTCTGGATCCTGGGCCTCTTCGGCGGCCTGTCCCTCCTGAGCACCCGCCAGTCCCCGGTGACCACCCTGACCTGGCTGCTGTTCGTCTATGCCGCAGCGGTGCTGTCGCCTCTGGCCGGGCTGGTCGCCGCCATCGACCTCGTCCGTCGGTGGCTGCGGAACCGGCAGGCGCGCGCGCTCGAATCCGCCTAGCCCCCGGCTACTCGAAGCGGGAAGGATCTCCCATGCCGCGCCGGACGATTTCCGCGACGCCGCTGGAGAAGTCGATCACGGTGGTCGGTTCGGCACCGCAGTCGCCCGAATCGATGACTGCATCCACCACGTGGTCCAGGCGCTCTTTGATCTCCCAGCCCTGGGTAAGTGGCTCCTCCTCGTCCGGAAGCAGCAGTGTGCTGGACAGCAGCGGTTCGCCGAGTTCGGCCAGCAGTGCCTGAACCACGTGGTTGTCCGGGATGCGGACGCCGACTGTTTTCTTCTTCGGGTGCAGCAGCCGCTTGGGGACTTCCCGGGTGGCGGGCAGGATGAACGTGAAGCTGCCGGGCGTGACGGCCTTGATGCTCCGGAAAACATCGTTGTCGATCTGAACGAACTGGCCCAGCTGGGCGAAGTCCTTGCAGACGAGCGTGAAGTGATGTTTGTCGCCCAGGTTCCGGATGGCCCGGATTCGGTCCAGGGCCTCCCGGTTACCCAGTTGCGCGCCCAGGGCGTAACAGGAATCGGTGGGGTAGGCGATCAGCCCGCCGGACCGCAGGATCTCCACCGACTGGAGAATCGAACGCGGCTGGGGGTTCTCGGGGTGCACATCGAAGTATCTCGCCATGCCAAGAGCTTACGCCGCGGCAGCGGTCCCGCGGGACCGTACGCACGTTACAGCTGCTCGTCGTGGTGGATCCGCTCGCCGAGTCGCCGCAAGGGCTCGCCGCTGCCGCTCCATTGCACGGCGATGAATTCGGCGGCGATGGACACCGCCGTTTCCTCGGGGGTGCGGGCGCCCAGATCCAGACCCACCGGACTGTGGAGCCTGGACAATTCGGCCTCGCCCAGTCCCGCCTGCCGGAGCCGTGCGATCCTGTCCTCGTGCGTGCGACGGGATCCCATGGCGCCGATAAAGGCCACGGGGCTGCCGCGCAGGGCCACCTCAAGGACGGGGACGTCGAACTTGGGGTCGTGGGTGAGGACGCAGAGCACGGTCCTGGAATCCAGCAGCCCGTGGTCGAACTGATCGCGCAGATACCGGTGCGGCCACGCGGTAACCACCTCGGCGGCGTCGGGGAATCTCGCCGGCGTGGCGAAAACGGGCCGCGCATCACAGACGGTCACCCGGTAGCCCAAAAAAGCGCCGAGCCTGGCCAGCGCCGCCGCGAAGTCAATGGCGCCGAAGACGATCATGCGTGGCGGCGGCGCGTAGCTGGTGAAGAACACGCGCATGCCGGTGTCCAGCCTCTCGCCATCAAGACCGTAGTGCAGGATGCCCGTCCGGCCTGCCGCGAGCAGGCCCTGGCTGTCATCGCCCACGGCGTGGCTGGTCCGTTCCGAGCCCAGGTCGCCGGTACATCCGTCCGGCCTCACGATCAGGTGCCGCCCCACGCGGCCGGGATCCGGGTGTTCGATCACGGTGGCGACACCCACACGGCGTCCGGCCGCGATGTCCCCGGCGATGTCGTCGAGCTCGGCAAAGCGCTGCCGGGAAACAGGTTCCACGAAGATGTCGATGATTCCGCCGCAGGTCAGGCCAACGGCGTAGGCGTCGTCGTCGCTGATCCCGTAGCGGACCAGGGCAGGCTCGCCGTCGTCCCTGACCTGGCTGGCCAGCTCGTAGACGGCAGCTTCCACGCAGCCGCCGGAGACCGAGCCCACGGCCTCGCCGTCGGCCGTCACCAGCATGGCTGCCCCGGGGAGCCGGGGGGCCGATTTGAAGGTGCTCACGACGGTGGCCAGACCTGCCGTGGCGCCCCTCCGCCAGTCCAGCAACATGGCCGCCAGGACATCGCGCATCGGCGCTCCTCAGAGCCTGCCGCAGAGCCGCAGCATCCGGAACGCCGAACGCCGGCCGGCCCAGTAGGCGACGCCCGCTACCACGGCAACGATGGCGAGCACCTTCGCGGGGCTGGCGAGCTGGTCCGCTGCGATTTTCTGGCCGAGGTTCAGAGCATCAAGGCTGCCGGCCCGCGCCGCTTCCCGGCGGGCGGACGAACGCCCTGCAGATTCAGCACGTACAGATTCAGCACGTGCCGGTTCTACTCGTGCCGGTTCAGTGCCCGGGGGGACCGGCGCTGCTGCCGGACCGGGAGCGGAAACCGCAGCAGACGCCGGGACCGGCTCCGGGAGGGGCCCCGCCCCGGCCGCCGGCACTTTTTCCGAGGATGCTCCCGGGACCGGTGGTGCCCCCTCCGACAGCATGGCCTGCAGATTGTCCGCGAAGAGGGACATCATGTGCTTCGAGACGCTGCCGATCACACTCTGGCCCATAGCCGCGGCCTTGCCGGACAGTGCGAGATCGGCGCTGACGGACCCCCGGGTGGTTGTGCCCTCCTGGGCCAGCAACAGCGTCACGGTTGCCTCTGCGGTGCCTTGCCCGCGGGTCTCCTGTGCCTTGCCGGCGAGCACTGCCCGGCGTTCGGATGCGTTTCTCTCAATGACGTTCAGCAGGCCCCGGTACTGCATGGTGACCGGGCCGAGTTTCACGCTCATGCCCACCTGGTAGGCGTCATCCGAAAGTTTGTTCAGAATCCTTGCCCCGGGAAGGCAACCGGCCACTCTCTCAAAGTCCATCAGGGTGTCCCACACCTGCTCTACAGGTGCGACCACGGTGAACGTGCTGTCAATATGCATGAGCTTGTTCCTTGCCTCTCGCTTGTACGTGCCTGTCACCTGAGAACGGGCCGTCGCCGCGAATTGCTGCCGCCACCTCTAGCAATGCCTGGTAGCTGTGGCCGCTGACGAAAGCGTCGCAGAAGGGCAATGCCGCTGCCATGCCGCCGGCGAGCGGCCGGTACCGGGGCGCCGCCTGGCGCGGATTTACCCAGACGATCCTGTGGGCGAGCCTGCGCAGGCGGGCCATCTGTGCCGTCACCTGTGCCGGGTCCTCGCTGGCCCACCCGTCCGAAAACACCACCACGACGGCGCCCCTTGCCAGGCCGCGGCGGCCGTGCTCGTTGACGAAGCGCCGGAGGCATCCGGCGATCCGGGTTCCGCTGCCCCAGTCCGGCGCCGAGGCTGCCGCTCGGGCCAGCGCCTCGTCAGGATCGCGCAGGGCGAGCTGCCGCGTCAGCCGGGTCAGCCTCGTGGAGAAAACGAAGGCTTCGGCCCCGCCGCCGGCCACCGCGCCCTGCAGCAGGGACACGAAGACACGCGCGTACGGTTCCATCGATCCGGAAACGTCGCACAGCAGCACCAGTTTGCGGCGCTGCTCGCGTCGGCGGGCATACAGCAGGAGGGGAGCGTCTGTTCCGGTGCGCCGCGCTGCACGAACCGTCGCGCGCACGTCCAGCCTCGCAGTGCTGTGTGTCGTCGTGCGGATGCGGCGGCTCAGGCGGACCGGCGTCGCCAGGTGCAGCGCTGCTGCCAGCCGCCGTACCTCCTGTACTTCATTCGCGGACAGCTCGGCGAATGACGTCTCATGCAGGTGCTCGTCGGCGGAGACGACGGCAAGGACTGCCTCCCTGTCCCGACGGCCGGCCGCGGCGCTGTCCCGGCCGGGGGAGGCCAGACCCGGACGCTGGTGCACGCCGGGATGGGTGCCGGAGGGAGTTTCGGCAGGCCGGCTGTCCGGCCCGGAGGGGCCTGTCCCTGCGTCCCCCGCCCGTTTCGGCTGCATGGTGCCGGCAGCGGTCCCGGGTGGAGCGGGAGCAGCGTGCCCGCCGAACACGGCCGCGAACACGGCATCGAACAGGGGCACCTGCTCCCGCGCGGAGACGAGCACCACACGGCAGGTCCAGTAGAGCTGCTCAAGCCGCAGTGGAGGGATCAGGTGGAGCGCCTCGGCCAGCCTTGCCGCACGGTCCGGTGACGTCGGAAGGCCTGCACCCCGGATGGCCGTGACCAACGCGGCGGACAAGGCGGCGGCTTCGACCCGCGGCGCCAGGACGTCCGCGCTCCTGAGGCTTTTAGCCATCGGTGCCCTCCACGAGCCAGGCTGCCCCGCGGGAGCCGACGACTTCCAGGTCATCGCGGTTCTTGACGATGGAGCCCCAGGTCCGCTCGGCCGTGCCGGGGTCGATGCGTTCGGTCCCCAGCACGGCCAGGGCCGAGACCCAGTCGATTGCCTCGGAAATCCCGGGCGGCTTGGCAAGGTCCAGGGTGCGCAGCCGGGTGATGACGGCCGCGGCCTGGAGGGCCAGGGGACCGCTGCTGGCCGGCACCCGGCGGCGCACGATCTCAGCGATCCGGGCGGGCCCCGGATAGTCGATCCAGTGGTACAGGCAGCGGCGGGTCAAGGCGTCATGAAGGTCCCGGGTCCGGTTGGAGGTGAGGATCACGATCGGGGGATGGGTGGCCCGGATTGTGCCGAGCTCCGGAATGGTGACGGCGGATTCGGCCAGCAGTTCAAACGTGAAAGCCTCGAATTCGGCGTCCGCGCGGTCGATCTCATCCAGGAGCAGCACGGCGGGCCGCGGGCCCGGGTGCTCGAGCGCCTGCAGGAGCGGGCGCCGCAAAAGGTACTGGGGGGCGAAGAGGTCGGTTTCCGTGACCTCGGCGCCGCGAACTTCGGCCAGACGGATGCCGAGCAGCTGCCGCTGGTGATTCCATTCGTACAGGGCCTCACCGGCGTCGATCCCCTCGTAGCATTGCAGCCGGAACAGCGGGGTGTCGAGGATTTCTGCCAGGGCCTTGGCAGCTTCCGTTTTTCCCACCCCCGCCTCGCCTTCGAGCAGGAGGGGCTGCGGCAGGCGGACGGCCAGGAAGACGGCTGTTGCCAGCCCGACGTCGGCCAGGTAGTTGGCGCGGTCCAGCGCCGCCACCAGCGAGCCGACATCCGGGACCCGGCGCCGCACGGCCTCCTCCGCGCCGGCCCGCGCCGCCGTCGTCATGTAGCCTCCTGCAGTCCGTCAAGGAGCCGACGGTAATCTTCCTCGGTGTCCACATCCAGGGGGACGGGACCGGCCGCACGGACCTCGACGACGTCGTCCGCCCGCTGTTCCAGGAGCCTCCAGACTGCTTTGTCCCCGTGCAGGGCGGCCAGCTCCGGAAGCAGCCGCCGGGCAAAGGCCAGGGGGTGGCCCAGGCCGTCGTCATAGCGGCACACCGCGATGCCGGCTGCGGCCGGCCTGAGGGCGCCGAGCGCGGACCGGACACTCGCTGCGCGGACGCCGGGCTGATCACCGAGCAGGAGGACCACGGCGTCGGTATCCGGGCGGACGGCGGCGAGCGCGGTGGCGATCGAGGACCCGCACCCTTCGTCGAAGTCCGGGTTCAGCACCACATCGCAGCCGCTGGTATCCACCGTGCGCTGTATCGCGGCACCAGCGCCGCCCAAGACCAGCACCGTCTGGCCGAAGGCGCAGTCCCGGGCGGTGGCCAGGACGGCTTCGAGCAGGACCCCGGCGCCGTAGGGCAGAAGCTGCTTGGGCCGGCCGAGGCGCCGGGACGCCCCTGCGGCCAGGATGATGCCTGCGGTGCGGGCTCCGGAGTTCCGGGCCGCCCGCAACGGTTCAGGTCGTGAGGGCATAGCGCCCCGGATCTATGCGGAAGGCCGTGCGGCAGCCCGGAGAGCAGAAATACACCGTGACCCCGTGGTGGTCCAGATGCAGGGACGACTCGACGGCAGGGACGGACATGCCGCACACCGGGTCAATCGCGCTCGCCGGCCCGGACGCGGGCCCGGACTCCGCGGACGCTGGTTGCCCGGACTCCGCGGACTCTGGTTGCGCGGACGTGGGTTCCGGGGACCCGGATTCCGAGGGGCCCGCCGCCGCCCACACCGCGGCCGCGGCGGCATGCCGCGCCTTCGAC
>JBKPJW010000099.1:0-11374 GCA_046730875.1 Actinomycetota bacterium
CGCTGAGGACCATGCCGGCACCTGCCGCGACAGCGAAGACAGAGGCCACGGCGGCGGTGAACCAGCTGAAGTTGTGGATGACCCGGTGCCGCAGGCCGGAACGCCGCCGCCGTTCCTCGGCTGCGGCTGCCAGCGGCACCAGTTCGGCAGCGGCCTCCTGCAGGTGGGCCGGTGCGGCGGCAAGCACGGCGGCTTCCGCGCATTCCAGCTCCTCCGCCTCGAGTTCGGCGTCCGGGGACGGACTCCGCGTGGGCGGGTTGAACCACATCAGGAAGAGTCCCGCGACGGATGTTGCCAGTCCCACCGCGGTCAGGCCCAGGACAGTCTGCCCGCTGGTGGCAACGACGGCGCCGACTGCAGGGCCGATCATGAACACGAGCTCGGTGGCGATGGAGTCCAGGGCGAAGGCTGTGCGGCGCTGCTCTCCGGAGGCCAGGACGCCCAGGGACTGCCGCACCACACTGAAGATGGGCAGGGTCAGCAGGCCTCCGACGAACGCGAGGGGAAGCAGCACTTCGTAGGACACGTGCGGCACGATCGACCAGATCACGGCCTCCGAGATGACGGAAGGGATGAGCGCCTTGCGCAGTCCCACGGTATCGACCCGGCGCCCGCGCCAGGGCGCCCCAACAGCGATTCCGATCGTCATCACGGCGGCTGCCGCGCCGGCGGCAGCATAGCCCTGGCCGAGGGTCAGGACGATGTGCAGGGTCAGCATGACGCCGGCCGCCGAGTGCGGTATGCGGGCAATCATCCCGACCAGCAGGAGCCGCCGGATGGGCCGGTGGGCCAGCAGCTCCCGGTAAAGCGCGAAGTTCACGAAACTACATCCTTCTGGTACTGGCCACGGCAGCACCAGGGGTCCCCCGTTGGGCCGTCAGCTATTGCGCTGCGCGCTGCAGCTTGATCTCGACCGAATCAACCCGCTCGGCAAACATTTCATTCCGCGCCCAGGCCTCGTTGAGGCCGGCAACAAGGGACTGCACGCCGGCGGCGTCGAGCCCGTCTTCAAGGTAGAGAACCACGCGGAGCTCCGGGCCGGCTCCCCCGCCGGGGATCCGCCTGCCATCGGCCGTGGCGGAGGAAACTCCAGCCCCTGGATGAATTTCAACACGACGGACCGCCGGAACGCCAGCCGCGCTGTTACCCACGGCATCCGCTAGCTCGGGATCGGCGTACGACGGCGTCCAGGTCTGCTGCCGGGCGAGGGCCCAGACAGCCGGCCGGCGCACCACGAACGTCAGTTCGGAACCGGGATCCAGCACGAGCAGCTCGGCGCCTTCCGCGACGGCGGACAGAGCGGCCCGGGCCGCGTAGACGGCGACCGGCCTGGCTTCCGGGTGCCATGCAGCCAGCGACGCCGCTGAGGTGAACACAGGCATGGCCGTCCGGCCGTCCGGCGCTTTGAGCGTCACGAGGGCCATGTCGGCTTGCTTGTCGCCGTGCAATTTGTTCCCGTGCAGTTCGTCCCCGTGCGGCCCCACTGCCCCCTCGCCCTCTTCCGCGAGCTGGGCCAGGATCGGCACGAAGACGCGGGCGGAGGCAAGCGAGGCCACCACGCCGGCCTCGTCGCCCGTGCCTGCGACGAGGTCAGCCAGGGCCGCGAGGTAGCCGGCGTCGGCAGCGCCGTCATCTTCCTCGAAATTGTGGATCTTGGCGTCATCGCCGGTCAGGCTGCGGCCTGCCCAGGGTTGGCCGGCGGAGTCGGTGGCCCCGCCGGCACCGGCAAGGGCGGCCGCGATGTGTCCGGGCAGATGCCGGGCGGCGGGCGTCCCGGCGCCTGCCTGCACGCCGTCTCGGGGGTCGGGAGTGTGCGCCATGACCGGGGACCGGCTAGCGGCGGCCGGCGACGTCGAGGGCCTCGGGCAGGGTGAAGTTGCCGTTGTAGAGGGCCTTGCCGATGATGGCGCCCTCGACGCCGAGCGGCACGAGGGAGCGCAGGACCTTGAGATCGTCCAGGCTGGAGATGCCGCCGGAGGCCACCACCGGCTTGCCGGTCTTTTCGACCATCTGGCGCAGCAGTTCGACGTTCGGGCCCTGGAGCGTACCGTCCTTGGTGACATCGGTGACGACGTACCGGGCGCAGCCGGCGTCCTCAAGCCGGCCGAGCACCTCCCAGAGGTCCCCGCCTTCCTTGGTCCAGCCCCGGCCGGCGAGGGTAGTGCCCCGGACATCCAGGCCGACGGCGATCTTGTCGCCAAAGCGCTCGATCACCCGGCCGGTCCACTCCGGGTTCTCCAGCGCGGCGGTGCCCAGGTTCACGCGGGCAACGCCGAGGGCGAGGGCCTTCTCAAGCGATTCGTCATCGCGAAGGCCGCCGGAGAGCTCCACCTTGATATCGAGCCGCCCCACGACCTCGCGCAGGAGCTCGGCGTTGGAGCCGCGCCCGAATGCGGCGTCCAGGTCGACCAGATGCACCCATTCGGCCCCCTGCTGCTGCCAGTTGAGGGCGGCCTCCAGCGGGGTGCCGTAGCTCGTCTCGCTGCCGGCTTCGCCCTGCACGAGCCGGACGGCCTGGCCGTTGACGACGTCGACGGCGGGCAGCAGCTCGAGAACGGGCAGCGGGGTTTCGGTGGTCATCGTGGAGTCCTCAGCGTTGGGGTGGGTGGTTGGGAGCGCGGCGGGCTATCAGGCCGTCGGCAGGGTCAGGAGGTAGGCGGCCAGCAGCGACATGCCGGCCAGGATGTAGAAAACGATCTGCACCCAGCGCGGACTTTTCTGCTGCCGGAAGGAGATCGCGCCGCCTACCAGCAGGCCGGCGACGCCCATGAGCACCAGGGACCACATCTAGGCGGTCGGTTCCGGGGCCGTAGGTTCAGCAGCTGCTGCCGCAGGGGCTGCGGCCGCGGGAGTGGAAACCGTGGCTTTGGGAGCCGCGGGGCGCAGGCCCTGGACCCAGTTGCGCAGCAGCCGCGCGCCGGCATCGCCGGACTTCTCCGGGTGGAACTGCGTGGCGCACAGCGGACCGTTTTCCACGGCCGCGATGAACGGGGCACCGTGCTCGGACCAGGTCACCAGGGGTGCCGCCATCCGGGGCTGGATGACGTCGAAGTCCCAGTGCTGGACGCCGTAGGAGTGCACGAAGTAAAAGCGTTCGCCCTCCACGCCGGCGAACAGCTTGGACCCTTCAGGGGCGGTGACGGTGTTCCAGCCCATGTGGGGCACGACGTCGGCAGGCAGCAGTTCCACCTTGCCGGGCCACTCCCCCATGCCCTCTGCCTCCGTACCGTGTTCGACGCCGGCCTCGAACAGCACCTGAAGTCCGACGCAGATGGCCAGCACGGGGCGGCCGCCGGCGACACGGCGGCCGATCATCCGGATGGCGTCAACGGCCTTGAGCTCGCGCATGACGGTTTCGAAGGCGCCAACGCCGGGAACGACAAGGCCATCGGCGGTCAGGACATCCTCAGGTTTGGAGCTAAGGATGACCTCCGCTCCTGCCCGCTCCAGCGCGCGGACGGCGGAACGGACATTCCCGGAGCCGTAGTCCAGCACCGTAACCGTGGGCTTGCCCTGCGGGGAAACCGGCTTGGTTCCGGCCACGGGGTCGATGATGGCTCCGTCGCGGAGAACCGGGCCGGTCACAGGGCGCCCTTTGTGGACGGAATGCCCTCGACGCGGGGATCCGGTTCAACGGCAGCGCGCAGGGCCCGGGCAAACGCCTTGAACTGGGCCTCGACGATGTGGTGCGGGTCGCGCCCGGCGGTGACGTTCATGTGCAGGCAGATCCCGGCGTGAAGCGTGATCGCCTCGAAGACGTGGCGGGTCAGGGAGCCTGTGAAGTGGCCGCCGATCAGGTGGTATTCCTGGCCTGCAGGTTCACCGGCGTGGACCAGGTACGGACGGCCCGAGACGTCAACGACCGCGTGCGCAAGGGCCTCGTCGAGCGGAACCGTCGCCTCGCCGAAGCGGCGGATACCGGCCTTGTTGCCCAGGGCAGTACGCAGAACCTCGCCGAAGGTGATAGCCACGTCCTCGACAGTGTGGTGGACATCGATGTGGGTGTCACCGGTGGCCTTGACGGTCATGTCAATCAAGGAGTGCTTGCTCAGGGCGGTCAGCATGTGGTCATAGAACGGGACCGACGTGCTGATCTCCGACACGCCGGTGCCGTCGAGGTTGATCTCGACCAGGACCGAGGACTCGCTAGTGGTCCGTTCCATGCGTGCGGTCCGGCCCTCGGCGGCGGTGGATCCGGTGTTGCTCATGTAGATGTGTCCTTTTGGGAGAAGGCAGGTGTCGGGAAGTCTGGAGGGGCGCTCAGGCTCCCCATCAAGTCTAGGCCTGCGGGTTTGCGGAGCTGGTCAGGATGCGTTCAAGGGCCTCAAGGAACGCTGTGGTTTCTGTCTCAGTGCCGGCCGTGACGCGAAGGTGCCCCGGTATGCCGACGTCGCGGATGAGGACACCGGCGTCCAGCATGCCCTGCCACACCTCGTGCGGGTTTTCCAGCCCGCCGAAGAACACGTAGTTGGAATCGGAGGCGGCCGGCTTGAGGCCTAGGCGCGTCAGTTCCGACACGATCCGGTCGCGCTGGCGCTTGATGTCCTCGACGTCCGCCATGAGGGCCACCCGGTGGCGCAGGGCAGCCAGCGCCGTGGCCTGGGTGATGGCAGAGAGGTGGTACGGGAGCCGGACCAGGCGCAGCGCGTCGGTGACCTCCGGAGCCGCGGCCATGTAGCCCAGACGTGCGCCGGCGAGGGCGAAGGCCTTGCTCATGGTGCGCGAGACGATGAGCCGCTCCCTGCCGGGCAGCAGCGTAAGGGCACTGGGTGTGCCGTCGTGGGCGAACTCGTGGTAGGCCTCGTCGACGATCACGATCGTCTGGCTGTCCTCACCGGCGTCGTATACGGCCTCGACGACATCGAGCCCCAGCCCGGTGCCGGTGGGGTTGTTCGGGGAGCACAGGAAAACGACATTGGGCTGGAGGTCGCGGACCTGGCGGGCTGCCGACTCTGCGCTCAGCCCATAATCTGCCGTGCGGGCACCGACGATGTACTCGGTATCCGTGCCCGAGGCCAGCAGCGGATACATCGAGTAGGTGGGAGGGAATCCGAGCGCGGTCCGGCCGGGGCCGCCAAATGCCTGGAGGATTTGCTGAAGAACTTCGTTGGAACCGTTCGCGGCCCAGATATTCTCCGCGTCCAGGCCGTGGCCCAGGTACTCTGCGAGGGCCTCACGCAATTCCGTGAATTCCCGGTCCGGATAACGGTTCAGCCCGGCCGCGGCGGCGCTAACAGCTTCAGTGATAGCCGCGCGGACATCGGCCGGGACGCCATGGGTGTTCTCGTTGACGTTAAGCAGGATGGGCACGTCCAGCTGGGGCGCGCCATACGGACGCAGGCCGCGCAGATTGGTTCGGAGGGGCAGTCGGTTGAGGCGCTCAAGCTGGTCAGTCACGTGACCAGTTTAAGTGCTGGCTCCACGGGCGCTGAAACTGTGACGCCGACGATACCCCTTGGATGCGACTTGGATACTTCTTGGAGGGGTCAGTTCGACGGAACGAACAACTGCTGGCCCGGCATCACACGTGCAGCGTCCAGGTTGTTCAGCTGTACGATATCGGCCACCACGTCGCGGGGATCGCGCTCCGGCGCAACGGACTCGGCGATCGCCCAGAGGGACTCCCCCGCCTGCACCGTGACGGAAACAGCCGGCGTCGGTGAGAGCTGGTCCGCCGAGTCGGCAGCCTTTGCGGGAGCGTTGAGGAAGCCGCTAAGGGACAGGATCAGCGCCGCCAGCAGGATCAGGGGAAGGCCGAAGAAGACGAACCGTCCGCGCCGGGTGAGCCGCAGCGGCGGCTGCTTCGTCCGGCCGGCGGGAACTGCGGCCGCCATCCCCTGGAGTGGGGGCGACGCCAGGGAGTCTCGGCGCCTGACATTGATCGGGTGGACGTTAATCGGGTGGACGTTGCCGTGAATCGCACTTGAAGCTGACATGAACTGAGCCCTCCTGGACCATACGATGCCGCCCGGCGTACTGCACGTACTCGCCGCCAACCGGCCGAACCTTCGAACATAGAACCGAACATCGCATTCGAACCCTGAGGACCAGAGTTCGAATACATATTCGAACCTTGCTTGTTCTGTTTTAGCACTTAGTAACGAACGATGTCGAGACTCGCTAGAACAAATGTTTGAAAAAGCCCTGCGGCTGGCCTACTTTTGAAGGACAGGACAACCACTTGTGAACTCGATCATTGGTAGTTGATCAGCAGGGTCTGACATTTTCAGGCCGGAAGTTCCCGGTGACAGCTCCCACGGCGGCCGGGCGGAACGGAAAGGCATTGGCGAACATGGCAGCACAAGCCACCGGCGGCAGGGCCACCTCACGGAGCTCGCAGCCCGCCCGGGCCCCCAAAAGCCTCACCGTCCGGCAAAAGAAAATCCTGGAGACCATCCAGCGGTCCGTCACGGACAAGGGCTACCCGCCATCCATGCGCGAGATCGGCGACACGGTCGGTCTCGCCAGCCTGTCGAGCGTGACCCATCAGCTCTCCCAGCTCGAAAAGCTCGGCTACCTGCGGCGCGATCCGAAGCGCCCGCGGGCCATGGAAGTGCTCATGCCGCTGACCCTGGACGAGGGAAGCACCGCCATTTCGGGTGTCGAGAAGTCCAGCGGCCTGCGGGCCGTCGGCGGCCTGTCAGTGACCGAGCTCGCCAGCGCCACCGACACGGCAATGGTGCCGCTGGTCGGACGCATCGCGGCCGGCGGACCGATCCTCGCCGACCAGGTGGTAGAAGACGTCATGCCGCTGCCCCGCCAGCTCGTGGGCCATGGCGAACTGTTCATGCTCAAGGTGGCCGGCGACTCGATGATCGATGCCGCCATTTGCGACGGCGACTGGGTAGTTGTCCGCCGCCAGGGTGACGCCGCCAACGGCGACATCGTGGCCGCACTGCTGGACGACGAAGCTACAGTCAAGACATTCCGTCAGCGGGACGGCCACACCTGGCTGCTGCCCCAGAACACTCAGTACGAGCCCATCCTCGGCGACCACGCCGTGATCATGGGCAAGGTCGTCTCGGTGCTCCGCTCGCTCTGACAACTGCGGCCGGGAACACCCCCCGGACGACCAACACCCGAAGCTGAGGTCCCCGCCGGTGATCCGGACGGGGACCTTCGCGTTTTCTGGCCCCTGCCTGCTCGGCTGCCTAGTTAGCGGCCTGTGCGGAGTCCTTCGCCAGCCGCTTCAGGGCGGCGACGGCTATCGACGAATCGGTGGTCGGCCAGAACGGCGGAAGCGCCGCACGGAGGAATCCGCCATACCGCTCCGTGGACAGCCGGGAGTCCAGCACAGCCACCACGCCCTTGTCCGACGTCGAGCGGATCAGCCGTCCGGCGCCCTGCGCGAGACGGATCGCGGCGTGCGTGGCCGAGACGGACATGAAACCGTTGCCGCCGGCCTGGGCCACGGCCCGGGAGCGTGCCGTCATCAGCGGATCGTCCGGCCGCGGGAAGGGAATCCGGTCAATGACCACCAGGCGGCAGGACACCCCGGGAACGTCGACACCTTGCCAGAGGGACATCGTGCCGAACAGACAGGTGTCAGGCTCATCGGCAAACTGCCGTACCAGCGCAGTCATGGTCGACTCCCCCTGGCACAGAATGCTCATGCCCAGCCGGGGCCGCATGGCCTCGGCGGCGTCCTCGGCCGCGCGCCGCGAGGAAAACAGGCACAGGGCACCGCCGTCGGATGCACGGATCAGCTTCTCGAGTTCGTCCAGGGCCTCGGGTGACGTCCCGCGGCCGGGCTTGGGCAGGTGCCGGGCTACGTAGAGGATGCCCTGCTTCGGGTAGTCGAAGGGGGATCCGACATCGACGCCGGTCCAGCTCGGGGCGCCGTTGCCGACCAGGCCGAGGCCTCCTGCGGCAGGTTCGAACGCCGCACCGATGGCCAGAGTGGCCGAGGTCAGGATGACTGTGTGGTCCGCGAACAAACCCTCGCGCAAACGGCCCGCGACGCTCAGCGGGGCAACGTTGATCAGGGCCGGCGCGTTCTCGTCCGGCTGGGAGTAGCCCTGCGCCGGGTCGAAGCTGCTGTTGCGGGAGAACCACACCACTTCACGGTTTTCACGCGCGGCCAGGAGGCGTTCACAGAGTTCCAGGATGACCATCAGGCGCGAGCGGGCGAGCTGGCGTCCGCCGTCGGCCGATCCGGAGCTGTCCCCCTTCGAATCGGACAGCGCGGCGCGGCACGCGTCGCGCAGCTGGTCGATGCAGTCCAGCTGTTCGGTGTTCAGTCCGTTCGGCATCAGCCCGCTGGGGACGCCCTCGATGGCCAGCTCCAGGTGGGAGGCAGCATTGTTTAGCGCATCCACGGTGATGCCCGTGTGCTTCCGGGCCCCGGAAGCGGCGGCGTGCACCATCGCCACGGAGAGCTGACCGGAAACCGCACCCGTGACGCGGTCCTGAAGTTCATGCGCCTCGTCTACCACTACGACGTCGTACTCGGGCAGGACGGCCAGGCCTTCGAAGGCGCTGACGGCGAGCATGGCGTGGTTGGTGACCACGACGTCGGCGTCGGCGGCGTTCTGCCGCGCCAGCTCGCTGAAGCATTCGGCCGCGAGCGGGCACTTCTGCGCGCCGAGGCACTCCATGGAGGTGACGGAGACCTGACGCCAGGCCCGGTCCGTGACACCGGGCATAAGCTCGTCCCGGTCCCCCGTCGCCGTCGCCTCGGCCCATTCGCGCAGCCGGATCACTTCCTTGCCCAACTGGGAGGACGGCCCGCCGAGTGCGGCGGCGAAGTGCGGAACGCTCGTGTCCTCACCGAGGGAGAACAGCTGTCCCTCGGAGGGTTCCTCGGACGGGAAGCCGCCCTCGAGTTTGTGCCGGCACACATAGTTGGCCCGGCCCTTCACCAGGGCGACCTTGACGGGCCGTTCCAGCGCGGGCGTGATGGTCTTGAGCAGTCGGGGCAGGTCCCGGCCGACGATCTGCGTCTGCAGCGCCAGGGTAGCGGTGGAGACCAGGGTGGGCTTGTCGCTGGTCAGCGAATGGGCGATCAGCGGAATGAGGTAGGCCAGTGATTTCCCCGTGCCGGTGCCGGCCTGGACCAGCAGGTGGTCGCCGCTTTCTATTGCGCGCGCCACCTGCCGCGCCATTTCGTGCTGGCCGTCACGGCTCTGGCCGCCCATGCCGGACACGGCACGGTCGAGAAGTTTAACCACGAACTCCTCGCCGGCCGTGCCGTCAGCGGCGCCGGCGTTATCGCCGTCGGCGTTTGAAGCTGCGTCGGCCGAACCGGCGTCGACCGGTCCGGCTTCAGCGGAACGGGCCGATTGGCCGTCGGCGGGTTCAGCGTCAGGCCTGGTCACCCCAGCTTCAGTCATTGCTGACGAAGGGATCCAGTTCAGCGGCGAGTCCTTCACGCACCATCACCACGGCACGGGTCCCGGTTTCCTCGTGGTCCAGGCTGAGGATCTCGGCGTCGGTCTCGTGGAGCTTGTTGAGCAGGTCTCCGCGGTTGTACGGGATCAGCAGTTCAAGCTTCACGCTCGGCCGCGGAATGCCCTCGCTGATGGCCTTGAGCAATTCCGGGATGCCTTCACCTGTGCGGGCCGAGACCACCACGTGGCGCGGTTCGCGCTGCTTGAGCCGCTCAATGACGAACGGGTCCGCGGCGTCGGCCTTGTTCAGGACGATGATTTCCGGCACCTTGCGCGCGTCGACTTCGCTGAAGACCGTCCGGACAGCGGCGATCTGTCCTTCCGGATCCGGGTGCGATACGTCCACGACGTGCAGGATCAGGTCCGAGTCGGCCACTTCTTCCAGTGTGGAGCGGAATGCTTCCACGAGCTGGGTGGGCAGCGAGCGGACAAATCCGACCGTGTCCGCCAGGGTGTATCCGAGCCCGTCAGCGGTTTCCGCCTTGCGGACGGTCGGGTCCAGGGTGGCGAACAGGGCGTTTTCGACCAGGACCCCGGCGTCGGTCAGCCGGTTCAGCAGCGAGGACTTCCCGGCGTTGGTGTACCCGGCGATCGCTACCGACGGCACGGCATTGCGACGGCGGTTGGCCCGCTTGGTTTCCCGGGCGGGCTTCATGGCGGCGATTTCACGCCGCAACTTTGCCATCCGGGTGCGGATCCGGCGGCGGTCCAGCTCGATTTTCGTTTCGCCGGGACCACGTGAACCCATGCCGGCGCCGGCGCCGCCCACCTGGCCACCGGCCTGGCGGGACATCGACTCGCCCCAGCCGCGCAGTCGCGGGAGGAGGTATTCCAGCTGGGCCAGTTCGACCTGCGCCTTACCTTCACGGCTCTTTGCGTGCTGGGCGAAGATGTCCAGGATCAGCGCGGTGCGGTCAATGACCTTGACCTTGACGATGTCCTCCAGGCCGCGCCGCTGCGACGGTGCCAGTTCGGCGTCCACCACGACGGTGTCGGCGCCGGTGGACATCACGATGGCCTTCAGCTCCTGCGCTTTTCCGGAGCCAAGGAAGGTTCCGGGATCAGGCTTGGCGCGCCGCTGGACGAGTCCGTCGAGGACTTCCGAGCCGGCTGTCTCAGCGAGGGCCGCAAGTTCGCGCAGGGAGTTCTCGGCATCGGCGAGGGTGCCTTCGGTCCAGAGGCCGGCCAGGACAACGCGCTCAAGGCGCAACTGCCGGTATTCGACCTCGGTGACGTCTTCGAGTTCCGTGGACAGGCCGGCCTTGCGGCGCAGCGCGTGGCGTTCCTCGAGATCCTGCTGGTCGCCGTCGAAGTTCGTGTACACCTCGTCGAGGCGGGAGATAGCCTGCGCCGTGCCGAGCACCGAGGTCGGGCCACTGGCTCCGTCGTCGGCGGCGCCGATGGCACCGGAGCCGGCGCCACGGAATGCACGCGGGGCTGGAGTGTCCTTGGACAGGATCCGGTCGATAACAGCTTGGATCTCCTCAGGACTCATGTCCTGGGCTGCTGAGTCGGGTCCGGTGTTGGGCTGGCTGGTCATGGTCTCCTTTAGAGGGTCTTCTACTTCAGAATAGTGCGGATCGCCGCTCTGTGGGGCGGTATTCGCGCTGGGCTGACGGCGGGTGGTCATGCAGGCCTCCTGGAATGCCCGCGGCAACGGTGCCGGGGCGGGGCTGGCTCCGTGCGGAGCGGGGGCGGGGTAAGGAAGTGGGCGGCAAATGCGCCTGGCTGTGGAGAGCGCCGTTGTGTGGAACCGAGTTGTGGAAAACACAGTCGCCGCAGTTGCGGAAATCACAGTGAGGTAGTTGCTGTCCGCCGAACCGGGAGCCGAAATAGGCCAAGGAAATCAGGCCTGTGAGCGCGGTGCCAATGAAAACAGTGCCTGAGAGCCCGGTGCCAGAAACGGCTGGAGTCCAAGCGGTTCGAGCGCCGGCGGGTGGAAAACTGACCGCTGCAATTTGCGCACTAAGCGGAAGGCGTTTACC
>JBKPJW010000100.1:0-1406 GCA_046730875.1 Actinomycetota bacterium
TCCCCGCCCTGAAAATGGCTGGCCGTCCACATCCCATGCAGACGTGCCGTCCGCGCCGCTCTTCTCGCCAGCGGGCCTCTGTGGCGCCGTACTCGTGGGCGTCCCAGTCAGCGCCATCGGCCAGGCTGAGGGCACGTTTCACAATGCTCCCCTCCAGCGGTTCCGGCCGTTGCAAGGCACGGGGTTCCCGCGCCGCGGCCGATCGGACTTAGCGCTTGACGGCGTCCAGCTTGAGCATCTTGGCGATGACGCTGTCCAGCTCGGAGTCGTCGAAGATTTTCTTCCAGTCGTCCTTGATGATGGTGTTCTTGCCGTACTGGATGGCGATTTCGCAGGCCTCGGAGAACGGGTTGGACCCGCGCAGGGCGTTGGTCAGGGCGATCTGGACGTGTCCGAACAGCATGGCCTTGGCGGCTTCCTCGGGGACACCGGCGGTGTGCACGGTCTCGTGGAGGGCCTCGTTGAGCAGGGTGCCGATCATGCAGGCCACGGTCTCCACAAGGGTGGGTTCGAGGATGGCGAGCTGCTTCACGGTGACCCAGTGGACGTCGATCACGGGGGCGTAGATGACCTTGATGGTCGCCTCGGCGGCGGCGCGGGCGGCCTCGGTGGCGTCCTCGTCGATCGCGGCAACCACGTTCTGCGGGGCGCCCTGGCCGCCGAAGGTGTCGGCCCATTCTTCCTTGGTGGTGCGCTCCAGGAAGACCGAGGGGTGGCAGGGGTGGGCCACGGCCTGGACGACGTCCTCGCGCTTGGCCAGCAGGCCGGCGTAGGCGGCGGCCGGGTCCAGGGTGAGCAGGATGGCTCCGGACTTCATCTGCGGGACCACGCCGTGGGACACGACGCCCAGGACGGTGTCCGGGACGGCGAGGATCACGACGTCGGCGTCCTTGATGGCGTCCTCGGTGGTGCTGATCTCGCGGCCTTCGGCGCGTACGCGCTCCTGGCCTGCGGGCGAGTTCTCGCTGTAGAAGACGGTGTGGGCGCTCTTCTGGAGGTTGGCTGAAACACGCAGCCCCATTTTGCCTCCGGCCCCGATGACGGCGACGGTCAATTGTTCTGCTGACATTTTCACTTGCTCCTTAGGAAATCGAGGCTCTGCTGGGTCCACTGGTTCTCGCGGCGGATGGTCTCTTCTTCGGAGTCCTGCCACGGCAGCCAGTGCTCGACAATTTGGTTGATGTTTCTTTCTTTGGGCTGAAGCTTTCCGGCCATGTAGTCGTAGTCCAGAAGGCCCTCACCGAGGGGAGCGCCGGAGTATGTGAACCCGACCCACCCCTCCTTGCGGCTGAACGCAAAATCTTTGATGTGCATGTTCAGGACATGGGGTGCGACGGCGTCAATCACCTCACGCGGCGACTCCAGGGCCGCCACGGTGTTGGCCGGGTCGCTGCACACGCCCAGGT
>JBKPJW010000101.1:0-2202 GCA_046730875.1 Actinomycetota bacterium
GGTCACCTGGTCGGGGCTTTTTGTCTCAACACACAGGACAGCACAGCTGTCCCGAGATTCTCTGTGAAGAAGCATCTTCGCAGAGCACGACCGCACAGCCTTTGGCTGGTAAACGGCTCTGAACCCACTGGCTGAGCATCAATTCCGCTGCTCAGCCACCATTTCAGCGTCAACAAACCAGCACAGGAGAACACCATGAGCAAGGGCCTCCACGCCACCAAGACCGGCGAGATTGTCTTCGCCACGCCCCTGGGCGGGAACCACTACCGCCTGGACTACAGCGACGGCCGCGTCACTTTCATCTGACCCACCCGAACCGCCGGCTCCACCACAGAAATCCTTCGACAGATGCTCCTGTTCACCGCCAAGGCGGTGTACTGCTTGACGACTGAGTAGGGCCGACGACGATTGCCCTGCAGGCCGCCCGCCTACGCATGTTTCTTTGTGAAGGCGCGCAAGTCTGGACCTGGACGGTGAGCGCCGTCAAGACCGCCCTGATGCTTGTTCGGGACACCGGTCTCCAGTAGCCGAGAGGTGTCCTTTCCCCTGCTTTGACATCCGGATCGCGTGCTGAGCGGTTCCCTCAACGAATAAGCCTGCCTCCCGCAAAAAGTCGGCTTGTTCTGTTTCTTCGGCCGGCACGGGAACCGACGCGGAATGGGGCCTGATGATCTCCCGGGCGCGACCGATGGAGCGTTCAGTTGCCACAGGTTCGGTTAGGCAACTCCCTCTGCAGGTTGGCTAGTAACACGACTCCCTTACCCAGTCCTTGTCGCCCTTGCCCTTCGAATATGTGCAGTACCTGTGGGAATCCTTGTTCGGGTAGTTGCGGTTTTCGTGCAACCTGTTCGTTTCCGGGACGTACCACCGGCTAATGACGTAGTAGTACATCTCGTCGTTCGGGTTCCTCCGAGGTTGCTGCTCCTCGTGCTTCGCGACGAAAAACACCAGGTCAGACAATTCCTCGGGAGCAAGCTTTAAATCGTCCGATTCGGACAGCTTCCAGGAGGCGATGAAATCCTTCAGCTGACTGCTGAGATCACGTTGATGCCCGGTTTGCTGTTGCTTGCTCATCGTAGGTCCCACACTTTCTCCGTTGGGTGGATTGGGGTGTACCCGCCGGGCCCGTGGCTGAGGCCCGGGGAAGGGATATTACGCCCCCATCCCTCCACTTTCCATACGCCAACGCTTGTCCGCGAGGGGGACGGGGCCTCGGCCGCCCGACATCTTCTGAAGGACTATTTCCCCCATAGATGACAGCCCTGGAAACGGTGACGGGATGTCCACGGCGCCTTCAGGGCCAGGTCTACGCATGTTCCGCGGCGAAGGCTTTCGCACGGAGTGACACAGGCGCGGGGCCAACCGGCGGGCAGCCGTCCAGGCAAATCTACGCATGTTCACCGGCAACAACGCCGAAAGAGGCCACCGTGGCAGTGTCGGGTCAATGTGATTTTCGGGTCGCCGGAACATCTAGGATGACGAGACGAATCCAGGGATAGAGACGTTTACGTCCTGAACGACGAGAATGGCCAGAGGACGACGACATCCAAACACTCTGCCCCTCCTGCGGCCGTGTGTACCGCAACTTCGACATCGAACACGAGAACGAGGCCCCGGTCGTCCTGACCGTGTATGTTGCCCAGGGCCCCATTGCGGACGCCATCAAGATCCACTGGCAGAACGCCTGAGCCTCGGGGAGCGGCCCTCGGCCGTCCGCGCACATTAGGTTGGACAGTGTCGGACCCGGACTCCGTACCCGCATTCCGGAGCGGAATTCTTCCGCGCCCGGAGTGGTTCCAGCAGTATGGCCCTTCCCCTTCCCCGGATTTCCATTCTCGACCGTGCCAACGCCCGGGAGGGGTTTCCTGCTGCGGACGCCCTGAACCGGGTGCTGGAACGGGCCCAGCGGGCCGAGGAATGGGGTTACCACCGCTTTTGGGTCGCAGAGCACCACGCGGTGCCAGGCATTGCCGGTTCCGTTCCGGCCGTGCTGATGGCCGCCGTTGCTGCCCGGACGCACTCCATCCGGGTCGGTTCAGGGGGCATCATGCTTCCCAACCACCAACCACTCGTGGTGGCCGAACAGGCGGCCACGCTGGAGGCTCTGCATCCCGCGCGGATTGACTTGGGCGTTGGCCGGTCTGTGGGTTTCACCCCGGCAGTCCGGAATGCGCTGCGCGCCGGGAAACAGGACGCGGAGCG
>JBKPJW010000102.1:0-17724 GCA_046730875.1 Actinomycetota bacterium
GCTTGCGGCTGTTGATCTTGATCAGGGTGTTGGCCAGACCGGCCGTGTAGACCTCCACGGCCAGGAAGTCCTTGTCCGGGTTTTCCTCGGCGGCGTGGCACACGGCATCGCCCAGTCCGGAGCCGATCTCCACTATCAGCGGAGCGCTCCGGCCGAACTCGGCCTCGGCGTTGAACGTGTAGTCCGGGTGCACGGAGGTGTTGGCGATGTGGCGGGGGACCTCCACCGCCCAGCGGTCGGCATGCTCCTCCCAGGCAGCCTGGCGGCGGCCCTGCAGGCGGGTGCCGCGGCGGACGAAGCTGACCGGACGGCCCCCGTAAGTGCCGAACGAGGCCTGGCTGCCCGGGGTTACGGGACGCGGCAGCCGACCCTCGTCCGGGGCACCGGACTCCGGCGTTTCCGGCGAGCCGGGGAATTCTGGGGATTCACTCATCCCTTCCAGAATAGTTGAGTTTGCGGGCCGGCCCGCCCGTGCAGCCCTTCGGCGGGGCTCCCGGCGAAGGAGGGCGAGTGCGGGGTACTGCAAGAATGGGGCGGGTGACCTCGGCTGAGAAAACTGATGAGCAGGACCGACCGGTAGCGACCGCTGCCCAGGACAAACCCGCCGGCGCGGCGCGGGCAGGCGGCCGCCGCATGCTCGCCTACATGGGGATCTGCCTGGTCCTGATCGGGCTGAACCTCCGCACCGTGTTTTCGAGTTTCGCTGCGGTACTGCCCGAGGTGACAGCCGACGCCGGTCTCCCGGCCTGGGCAATCATGGTGCTCACCACCGTGCCGGTGACGCTGCTAGGCGTGTTCGCCCCGCTCGCCCCGGCGCTGGCACGCCGGTTCGGCGCGGAGCGGGTGCTGCTTGGTGCCATGGCGGTGCTCACAGCCGGGCTGCTGCTGCGGCCCGTGGAACTGCCCGCGGCCGGCCATCTTCCGGCCCTGCTGGCCGGAACCGCCGCCTGCGGCGCCGCGATTTCGCTCTGCAACGTGCTCCTGCCCGGCGTCGTCAAGCGTGACTTCCCGCACCGGCTGGGCCTCATGGGCGGCCTCTACACCACGGCGATCTGCGCCTCGGCAGCCCTCGGCGCGGGCTTCACGTTCCCGGTCTTCCGCGCGACCGGGCAGTGGACGGCGGCGCTGTGGTTCTGGGCGCTGCCGGCCGGCGTCGTGCTCCTATTGTTCCTGCCGGCGGCGCTCCGGGCCCGTGCCGCCCCGCCGCCCCGGGCCGGCGGCGGCGTCAACGTCTGGCGCTCCGCCGTGGCCTGGCAGGTGACGGCGTTCATGGTCCTGCAGGCCATGATGTCGTTCAGCGTCTTCGCCTGGCTGGCCCCGATCCTGCGCGAACGCGGCGTGGACGGCGGCACGGCAGGCCTGATCGTCTCGACCTCCATTGTGCTGCAGATGCTGGGCTCGCTGTTCGCGCCGGCGCTGGCCACAAAGATGCGGGACCAGCGGGCCATCAACACGGTGGTGGCACTCATGACCGGCGGGGGCTTCGCACTGAGCATCTTCGGCCCGGTCGACTTCCTCTGGCTGTGGACCGGGCTGCTCGGCCTGGGCCAGGGGAGCCTGACGGCCGCGGCCCTGACCCTGATCATGGTCCGCACCCGCGACGGGCACACCGCGGCCCACCTCTCCGGCATGATGCAGGGGGTGGGCTACGGACTTGGCTCCACCGGAACGCTTCTGGTCGGCCAGTTGCACCAGTCCACCGGGTCCTTCGCCGCGGCGGGGGTGCTGTTCCTGCTGGTGGGCTCGCTGGCGGCCGTGTTCGGGTACCGGGCGGGGCGGAACCGCTTCGTCGGCGGCTGACCCAACTAGCTCGCAGCAGGGGCCGTTCTGGACGTCCAGAACGGCCCCTGCTGCGAGTCAGTTGGGCGCTGACGGAGCTACGCTCGCAGGTCCTTGCCCTTCGTTTCAGGGATGGTGAAGACGAAGGCCGCGGAGACGGCGAGGAGGAGCACGGCGTACACGTTGAACAGCTGCGGCATCTGCACGGTGGTGCCCAGCCACTGCTGGAGATAGGGTGCGGTTCCGCCGAAGAGCGCCACGCAGATCGAGTACGGCACTCCGACGCCCACGGTGCGGATGCTCGTGGGGAACAATTCGGCGTACACGGCCGGAACGATCGCGGCGCTGGCGGCGATGAAGACCAGCATGACGGACATGCTGACGGCCAGCTGCCAGGCGGAATCCCTGAGCAGGGCGGTCATCGGGAAGTGCATGATGCCTGCGCCGATCGCCCCGGCCCACAGCACCTTCTTGCGGCCGATCCGATCCGACAGCTTGCCCCAGAAGGGCAGCGCCGCGATGAACACGATGTTGCCGATCACGCCGGCCCACAGGGCCTCGCCGCGGTCGATCTTCAGGGCGGTGGTGGCGTAGCTGGGGGCGACGACACCCCAGATGTAGTAGATCACGGTCAGGCCGACCGTCAGGCCGATCACCTGGAGCGCCTGCTTGCGGTGGCGGACAATCTGCGGCCAGATCGGAGCGCGCTTCTCCGCCGTGGCTTCGCCCTCGAAGACGTCCGTTTCGTGCAGCCGGGACCGCATGATCAGCGCGTAAAGCCCCATAGCCGCGCCGATCAGGAACGGGATGCGCCAGCCCCACGCGTTCATGACCTCGGTGCTCAGGGCCATGTTCAGCACGGCTCCCAGCAGGGTTCCGAACAGGATTCCCACGGTCCCGGAGGTGTAGATCAGGGTGGCCCAGAAGCCGCGGTGTTCGTTCGGCGCCATTTCGGACAGGTACGTCTGCGACGACGGCAGCTCGCCGCCATGCGCCAGGCCCTGGACCAGGCGCGCCACCAGGAGCATGAATGACGCCCATGCGCCCACCGCCGCGAAGGTCGGCGCGATGCCGATCATCAGGCTGCCCAGCGAGGCGAGCCCCACGGCCAGGGTCATGGAGGCTTTTCGGCCGATCCGGTCACCGATCCAGCCGAACAGGAAGCCGCCGAATGGCCGGGCAACGAAGCCGACGGCGAAGATCGCCAGCGTGGACAGCACCGCGGACGCAGGATCCGCCTTGCTGAAAAGCTGGCTGGCGATGAACGGCGTGAACGTGGCGTAGATGGCCCAGTCGTACCATTCGACGGCGTTGCCGATGCCGGTGCCGATGATGGTCTTGCGGGTGGATGTCCGGGTTGCCTGCGTCGTGATCGCTGTTGCAGTCATGGTCTTCTCCCTCGTAGGTGGGGTTAGGAAAGGGTGGTGGCGGCGGCAACAGTGTTGCCGGCTGCGGAGGCGTCCGCTGCCGCGAGGGTGGCCAGCCTCGAAACGGCGAGCTCGGCGTAGAGTGCGGCGCCGTCAGCCAGCACGCCGTCGTCGAACGTGGCGTACGGGGAGTGGTTGAACGCGGAGGTGGCGTGGTCGGCGCCCCGAGCGACGGCGCCCAGCCCCACGAACGTTCCGGGGACTTCGGCGAGAACCCTCGAGAAGTCTTCCGAGCCGCTCAGCGGCGTGGCCCAGCGAGAGAGCCGGGACTCGCCGAACAGGTCCGCAATCACCTTTTCCGCGGTGTGCGTTTCGTCCTCGTCCGTGATGGTGAGCGGATACTCGTCCTGGTAGTCGACGTCGACCTCCAGGCCGTGCGCCGCCGCGATTCCCTTCAGCAGGCGCGGCACGGCCTCCATCATCTTCTGCCGGGATTCCTCGGAGAAGGTCCGAATAGTGGCCTCGATGCGTGCGGTTTCCGGGATGATGTTGCGCTTGGTGCCGGCCTGGAGGACCCCCACGGAGAGAACCACGGGATCGAACATATTGAACTGGCGGGTGATCATGACCTGGAGGGCCGTGACCATTTCGGCTGCCGCCGTGACGGGGTCCTTGGCCGAATGCGGGGCCGAACCGTGGCCGCCGGCGCCGAGCACGGTGACCACCAGGCCGTCGGATGAGCTGAGCATGACGCCGGGCTTGGTGCAGAACGTGCCGTGCGGTTCCAGGGCGGAAAATACGTGCATGCCGTAGGCGGCGTCCACGCGGCGGCCCGCGGCATCCAGTACGCCTTCGCGGATCATGTGGCTGGCTCCGTCAAAGCCTTCCTCGCCGGGCTGGAACATCAGCACAACGTCGCCGGCCAGCCGGTGCCGGCGTTCGGCCAGGAGGGTGGCGGCTCCTGCCAGCATGGAGGTGTGGAGGTCGTGGCCGCAGGCGTGCATGGCGCCGTCGATCCTGGACGTGTAGTCCACGCCTGTTTTCTCCTGGACCGGCAGGCCGTCCATGTCCGCGCGCAGGAGCACGGCAGGGCGGGAGCCCGCGCCGGTTCCGGACGCCTGGCCGCGCAGTACAGCGGTGACCGAGGTCGTGTCCCGGCCCAGGGTGATCTCGTAGGGCAGCCCGTCCAGGGCTCTGAGCACCTTCTCCTGGGTGCGGGGCAGCGTCAGGCCGATCTCGGGCTCCCGATGCAGCTCATGGCGGAACCGGGCAAGGTCTGCCTGCATTTCCCGGGCGTCTGCGGTGATCGGCACGTGTTCTCCTCGTTGGTCGAAAACTCTTTGCTTTGGTTGGCGATCTGGTTCGGCTTTGGCTTGGTGCGGTCCGGCGGGGACTTCCTGCGTCTATTCTGAAGTGACATGATTCACATGCCGCCAAAGCACTGAAAAAATGCAAAAGGCAGCCAACATCGCAGTTTTCGTGCAGACCCTAGGGGAAGACTGATGGAACTCAGCGAGGAAGACCTCGCCCTGATCAATGTCCTGCAGATCGCTCCGCGCCTGAGCTGGGCGGATGCAGCCCAGGTTCTGGGCGTGCACGCCACCACCCTCGCCGCCCGATGGGAACGGCTGCTGGCTTCCGGCGTTTCCTGGATCACCGCCCACCTGATCGGCGACCCTCATCAGATGTGCCTGGCGTTCGTCGCCGTGGACTGCGAGATGCACCGGCGCGGGGAAGTCACCGCCAGGCTCGCCGAGATGCCCGAAATCGTCACAGTGGAGGAGGCGGCCAGCAACCGGGACCTCATGCTGACCGTGATTACGCCCTCCCTGGACGACTTCAACATGAAGGTCATCTCGCGGCTGAAGGAAATCGACGGCCTCCTCAAATACCAGACGGCACTGTGCACCAGGCTCCACGCGAGCGGCGGCTCCTGGCGGCTTAACGTGCTGAGCCGGGCACAGCAGGCCGCCGTGCGGGAAATGGCCGGCTCCGAGGCCACGGGAGCCACCCAGGCTGCCGCCCGGGAAGCGCTGCCGAAAAGCCACCTGGCGCTCCTGCCGTTCCTGGCCAGGGACGGGCGGGCCACGGCGGCGGACATTGCCCGCAAGCTGGGCAGGCACCCTGCCACCGTGCAGCGGCAGCTCAACCGTGTGCTCGCCAGCGGCATCCTGTCATTCCGGTGCGAGGTGGCTCAGAAGTTCTCGGCGTTCCCGGTGACCTGCCAATGGTTCGTCAATGTCCCCGCCGGGCGACACGAGGCAGCCGCCGCCGAGCTGAGGACCATGCGAAACGTGCGGCTCAGCGCCTCCACCACCGGACCGACGAACTTCGTGATCATCATGTGGCTGCAGTCCCTGGCTGACGTCATGAACGTCGAGCTCACACTGCAGCAGAAGGTGCCCGGGATCGTGCTTGTGGAAAGCGTCGTCATGCTGAGCACCGTGAAGCGCGTGGGCTGGATGCTGAACCCGGACTCAAGGGCAAACGGCGCCGTCGTGGTTCCCGCCCAGGGGCTGACCGCGCTGAACTGACAGTGCCGGACTGACAGTGCCGCGAACTGATAGTGCTGAACTGACCGTGCTGAACTGACAGTGCCGAACTGACAGTGCTGAACCTCCAAGCTGTGGCATGCTTCCCCTAGGCGCCAACCACCTCACCGCCCCTCCGTCCGCCCGGGCCCCCTTGACCTCACATCGAGCTGAGGTCTTAGGGTTGCGTCCATGACTTCCGATCAGGTCCCGCCAGTGCCCCGAACCGAGCCGCCCGTCCGCCCGGGATCCGTCCCGGAGCCGGCCGGCATCTTTCACCGCAGCTACCTGCTGGTGACGCTCGGCGCCTGTGCGCTGGTATTCCTGGCCGCCTTCGAGTCCCTGGCAGTGACCACCATCATGCCCCTCGTCAGCCGGGAGCTGGACGGCGCGGGCCTCTACGCGCTGGCCTTCGCCGGGCCGCTCGCCACCGGGGTGATCGGCATGGTGGCCGCCGGCAGCTGGTCGGACCGCAGCGGGCCCGTGGCGCCGCTCCTCGCCTCCGTGGGCATGTTCGTACTCGGCCTGCTCATCGCCGGAACCGCCTGGACCATGCCGGTGCTCGTGGCCGGACGGCTGGTGCAAGGACTCGGCGGGGGAGCCCTCACGGTGGCGCTGTACGTGGTCATTGCCCGGGTCTACCCGCCGGTGCTGCATCCGAAGATCTTTGCCGCCTTCTCCGCAGCCTGGGTCATCCCGTCCCTCGTGGGCCCGTTCGCGGCCGGAATCGTGGCCCAGCTGGCCGGCTGGCAGTGGGTCTTCCTCGGCGTGGTGGGGCTCGTAATTCCCGCCCTGCTCCTGACGGCCCCGGCCCTGCGCGGCCTGAACGGACGCCCGGTCGCCGCCGCGGACGATCCCCAGAGGACCGCGGGCGATCCCACGGCAGCCGTTGAGCCGGCAGCCGGCGGCATCCGTCCGCCCGGCGGTCCTGCCAAGCTGGCGCTGGCCGCGTTGGCGGCGCTCGCCGTGCTGGGCCTGAACCTGTCCGCCAGCGTGCCGGTGGCCGGCGGCGTGCTGGCGGTGGCCGCCGTCGCCGTCGCGCTTCTGGCCGTCCGTCCCCTCATGCCGCGAGGAACGCTGACCGCCCGGCGCGGGCTGCCAAGCGTCATCCTCACCCGCGGGCTGGGGTCCGCCGCGTTCTTCGGCGCCGAGGTGTACCTGCCGTACCTGCTCGTGGAACGCTACGCCTTCGCCCCGACTTTTGCGGGCCTCACCCTCACCGGCGGCGCGGTCGCCTGGGCGGCGGCGTCGGGCATCCAGGGCAGGCTCGGGACGCGGCTGGAGCACCGCAGGGCAGTGCGGATCGGCTCGGCCCTGGTCCTCGGCGCCATTGCCCTGGCCCTCGTGACCACGGTTTTGGCCTGGCCGGCCGCCGTGGCGATCGCGGGCTGGATCTTCGCCGGGGCCGGGATGGGCCTGATGTATCCGCGCCTCAGCGTCATGACCCTGGCCCTCTCCACGAAGGACAACGAAGGCTTCAACAGCTCGGCGATGTCCATTTCGGATTCGCTGGGCGGTGCCCTGGCCCTCGCCGGCACGGGGATCGTGTTCACCGCGTTCTCGACGACGACGTCGGCGGCGTCGTTTGCCGGAGTCTTCGCGCTGACGGCGGTGATCGGCGTCGCCGCGGTGGCTGTCGCGCCGCGCGTCGACGTCGTTCCGGCCGCCGTGAGGACCTCTGCCTAGCAGGGCCGCCTAGCAGCCCGCTTAGCAGGGCACCCTAGCAGCGCAAACGGAAAGGAGCCCCGGCCGGAAAAATCCGGCCGGGGCTCCTGGCATCACGCTCCCGGATTAGGCAGCCGCGCGGGCTTCCTCCTGTGAGCGGACGGCCTTCCATTCCACGATGCGCGCCTGCTGCAGCGGCGTCTTCCGGTTGAAATGCCAGGCAGCGCCCAGCAGCAGGAACCAGAGGGGGGCCACCACAAGTGCCATGCGTGTGTCCTCAGCCTGGGCCAGCGCCACGAGCATGAAGACGAAGAACGCGAGCACCACGTACGGCATGAACGCTGAACCGGGCATCTTGAAGGCCGAAGCCTCGTGCAGGGCCGGCCGACGGCGGCGGAAGACGATGTAGCTGATCAGGATCATGGACCACACGAACATGGTCAGCACGGAAGCCACGGAGGTGACGATCGTGAACGCGCCGATCACGGAGTCGCCGGAGTAGAGCAGGACAAGTCCGGCCAGCAGGAAGATGCAGGAGAACAGCAGCGCGTTCTGCGGGACCTTGCGGACGCTGAGCTTTCCGAATGCTTTTGGCGCGTTCCCGTCCTGGGCGAGGCCGTAGACCATCCGGGAGGTCGAGTAGATCCCGGAGTTGGCGCTGGACGCGGCGGAGGTCAGAACCACAAGGTTGATGACCACCGCGGCGATCCCCAACCCTGCCAGGGTGAACATGCCGATGAACGGGCTGCTGGCGGGATCGATGGTCCGCCACGGGTTGACGGCCATGATGACCACCAGGGCGCCGACGTAGAAGAGGAGGACGCGGACCGGGATCGAGTTGATGGCACGCGGCAGGTTCTTCTCCGGGTCCTTGGTCTCGGCGGCGGCGGTGCCCACGAGCTCGATGCCGGCGAAAGCGAAGATGGCAATCTGGAAGCCGAGGATGAAGCCGAACATGCCGTGCGGGAACATGCCGCCGTCATTCCACATGTTGGCCAGGTTGGCTACCGCGCCGGACGGGGACGTGAAGTGCGTGGCGATCATGACCGCGCCGGTGATGATCAGGGCCACGATGGCGACCACCTTGATGATGGCGAACCAGAATTCCGCTTCGCCGAACGCCTTCACGGTGGGGAGGTTCAGGAGGATCAGTACCACGGGCGTGATCAGCGCAGGGATCCACAGCGGCGTGCCGGGTGCGAGCTTGTCCACGTACCCGGCGATGGCGACGATGTCCGCCACGCCGGTGACCACCCAGAAGAACCAGTAGGACCAGCCGGTGAAGAAGCCGGCCCAGGGGCCGAGCAGGTCGCCGGCGAAGTCACTGAAGGATTTGTAGTTCAGGTTGGAGAGCAGGATCTCGCCCATCGCCCGCATCACGAAAAACAGCATGAAGCCGATGATCATGTAAACGAAGATGACGGACGGGCCGGCGAGGGAGATGGTCTTGCCGGACCCCATGAAAAGGCCGGTGCCAATGGCGCCGCCGATGGCAAGCAATTGGATGTGGCGATTGCCGAGGGCGCGGGCGAGGTGAGGCTCGCGGTCCCCGGAGCCACGGTCGGTGAAGGCGGCAGCATCGGATTCCGAAGTGGCCGGAGCGGCCGTGGTGGTGCGTTCAGACATGAGCTTCTTCCTTGTCACGGTCGGTCGCAGCGGGCATGGTTCCGCGGTGCGGCCGCACAGGTCCGTCGGGTGTGACGGAGGTAACAGTTTTGGCGGGTAGATCCAGATTAGGGCCGGTATTTCGTGGTCCTTGTCGTCGCCGCGACCCGCCCCGGTGGACTCGCCCGCCGATGATATGGCGTGTTTATCCGGCCGGGACGGAGCCCCCGGAAGAGCCGGGAATGGGCCCGAATCCCGCGTGTTTGGGCGGCTTCCGGCGGAAAACGCAGGGCCGAGCACCGCCGTCCGAGGTGGGCGCCGGCACCGCAGTTACGCGGATGACCCGCCTCCGCAGGCGTTCGACAACTGTCGAACATCTTAGCTTCAGTTGTCGCCCGCTGTCTTTTGTCAGATTTTTAGGTGCGACGGCGGCCCGCCCGGGGCGGGGGCCGCCGGCCAGGGGGCGGGAGCCGCGTCGGCGCCCAGCGGGCGGCTGCTACTGGGCGGCCAGGCGCGTAGCCCGCAGCACGGCGTCCATGAGGGATGCGGCCTCACCATCGGGTCCGACGGCGTCGCGGCGTCGGCTGGCGAGGACGTCGACGCGCCACAGCGGCTCCTCGATCCGGAGCTCGCGGGCAACGTCCTCGGCGGTGAAGAACTTCTCGGGAGTGTGGTGCGCGCCCCACATGGGCAGTCCGTCGGGGTGATGGCCCACGATCAGCAGCGTGCCGCCGGTCCGTACCGCGGCCGCGGCAAGCTGCAAGGCCTGCTGCCATGGCATCTGAGTGGAATGCAGGAACTGGGCCGTGACCAGGTCGAACAGCCGGTCCGGGACCCACGTGGCAAGATCCTGCTGCACCCACTCGATGTTGGCGTCCTGGCCGCGTTCCCGGGCGTGGGCGGCCGCACGCTCAAGGGCGACGGCGGAAACGTCCAGGCCGGTCACTGCCCAGCCCTGGGAAGCGAGCCAAATGGCGTCGGCACCCTCGCCGCATCCCAGATCCAGGGCCTTGCCGGGAGGCAGCTGCGCCGCCTCCGCAACGAGCTGCGGATTCGGCTGCCCGCTCCACATCTTGGGGCGGCTGCTGTACTTTTCATCCCACACCTGGGCAGCGGTGCCGGGCGCCCCCTGTTCGGTGGTTTCCTGCTCGGTGGTTTCCTGTTCGGTGGTTTGCTGCTCGTGGCCGTGGCTGCGTTTTGTCATGGTTTCCCCTCATTACCTTCGTCCGATGTGATTGGCTGCCTGTCTTCCTGCGGGCCGACGCCGACGCCGACGCCGACGCCGTCGCCGTCGCCCCCGCCGATGGCGGGCGCCAGGACGACGGCGGTGACGAAACCGGCTGGCGCCGACCGCCGTCGGGTCTCCCGGCCAAAGTTCCGGTGCTCCTCAAGGGTCAGCCCGAAAGACCCAACAAAGTCCGCGGCGCTCTTCCTGGCCGGGGGAGTGTTGTCGATGCCAAAGGTCAGCGGCTCGCGCACGAATCGCGTGGCTGCCCGTGCGTACCGCATGTAGGGCGATCGCGAGGCGATGGTTTCCCTGGAGAAGTAGTCAAAGGCCACCACACTGCCTCGGGCGGTGCGGGCGATTCTGCGCAGTGTTGCCTCGACCGAGTTGCGGTCCAAGTACATGGTCACCGCTTCCCAGAGGAACAGCGACGGCCTGCCTGGGTCGAAGCCGGACGCCACGAGCTTTTCCATCCAGTCCTCGGTTTCGAAATCGGCGGATACGTAAGTGGCCAGGCGTGTCGACAGTCCCGCTTTCTCGAGCATCGCGAGCTTGTGGGCCTGCGTCCGGGGCATGTCGATTTCAAAGCACCGGACACGGTCTTCCGATGACAGCCTGAACGCCCGGGTGTCGAATCCCGCACCGAGGACCACGAGCTGGTCAACACCGGCTAGATGCCGCTGGAGGGCAGCATCGTAGTAGCTGGTCCGTGCTGTCGCCTGATGGCGCATCGGGGCCCGCCCCTGGTACGGGTAGCGGTAGATCCTGGGAATGAAGCCCGTGAGCTGGTGACCCACGAGTGTGGGGGCGGTCTCCAGCCGGAACCCTTCCTGAGACACGTTCGGCATGACCGCCATGAGCCGTGCCGCAGGCTCATCCGGCCTGGTCCCCAGCATGTGCTGCATGTAGCGCGTGTAGAGGGAGGCGAACACTGTGGCCGAAACTCCCGAGCGCCGGCTGTAGTTAAGCAGCCGGGGAACAGCCGCGACGTAGCCTGCAGTCCCGATGGGCAACAGAGCCACTTGGATGACCCGAAAGAAGCCAGCGGCGACCATTCCCGGCATCGTGCCCGTCTCCTCCCGTTGCCTTGTCCGCCCACCATGCTCCTCCGGGACGTAATGGTGGTCAATACACGCTCTGGGCTTCCTTGGAACGCCGCGACGGCAGAGGGACACGTAGAAATCACGCTCCGGAAACCATCCCGAAACGTCCGTCGTGAATGCTGGGCACAAGACGCTGAACGTGGGGGAAAGGCAATGATCATGTACGTTGACGAAGCACGGCACATCCGCAGCTCCAGCGAGCTGAGTGTGGGGGATGAGATCGAGGCCTGGCACAACGGAAAGCTCTTCCACCGGGGAACAGTGACCCAGACGGTCAGGGACTTGGACCTGTTCTGGATCGTGGATTCCCGCACGGGAACCCGCCGCCTGATCGACGCCGAGGCCCTCGTGATCCTGCGGGCGCCGGCCCCGGCCCCGGCCAGGGCCCCCGCGCGGACGACCGTGCGCCCGCCCTCCCAGTTGTCCCACATGCCGCTGTTCCAAGCCCCCACTCTGGCGGGCTAGGAGCTGCCCCGGCGGTCCCGGAAGCGGGGATCGGCCCGGCCGGATGGTAGAGTGGTCAAACTTGATGTGCAGTGATGCCCACTTTGGATTTGATTGACCGGCTTCGGCCCGTCTACCGGGTCCCCTGCCGGATTTCTTCGGAAGTCCGCCGCAGGCAGTGGGTTATTTTCATGTGAGAGGCACATCCTGCGTCGATGAACGCGTTCCATTTGGTCCCGGCCGTCGCTACCGCAAGGTTAGCGGCAGCCCGGTTGATCACCTGACTTTTCTTCGGCGAACCCCTGGGCCAACCGGCACGGGGGCCGATGTCCGCACGGACACCGCCTGAAAGACCCTGAGACTTTATGACTACTTTCGCTGCCCTTGGCACGCCCAAGGCCCTCGCCGATACCCTCACCGCCCAGGGAATCGTCGAGCCGTTCCCCATCCAGGTCAAGACCCTCCCGGACACCCTGGCAGGACGCGACGTCCTGGGCCGCGGCCGCACCGGCTCCGGCAAGACCATCGCCTTCGCCATCCCGCTTGTGGCACGACTCGCCGAGCGGGAAGCCAAGCACTTCCGCAAGCCCGGCCGCCCGATGGGCCTGGTCCTCGCGCCGACCCGTGAGCTGGCCACCCAGATCAACGCCACCATCGAGCCGATGGCCAAGGCCATGGGCCTGACCACCACCGTGATCTACGGCGGCATCTCCCAGGCCCGCCAGGAAAAGGCCCTGCGCGCCGGCGTCGACATCGTCATCGCCTGCCCCGGCCGCCTGGAGGACCTGATCCGCCAGCGCATCCTGACCCTCGAAGGTGTCGAGATCACCGTGCTGGACGAGGCCGACCACATGGCCGACCTCGGCTTCCTGCCGGTCGTCAAGAAGCTCATGGACATGACCCCCAGCCAGGGCCAGCGCCTGCTGTTCTCCGCCACCCTGGATAACGGCGTGGACAAGATCGTCCAGCGCTACCTGTCCAACCCGCTGACCCACGCTGTGGATGAATCACAGGCTGCGGTGACCACGATGGAACACCACGTGCTCGTCGTGAACGACCAGACCGTCAAGAAGCAGCTGATCGTCGAGCTCGCCTCGGGCGCCGGCCGCCGCGTGCTCTTCATGCGCACCAAGCACCACGCCCGCAAGCTGGCCAAGACCCTGACCGACGCCGGCATCCCCGCCGTCGACCTTCACGGCAACCTTTCGCAGAACGCCCGTGACCGCAACCTGGCCGAGTTCTCCTCCGGCGAGGTCCGCGTCCTGGTGGCCACCGACGTCGCGGCCCGCGGCGTCCACGTCGACGACGTTGAGCTGGTCATTCACGTGGATCCCCCCACGGAGCACAAGGCATACCTGCACCGCTCGGGCCGTACCGCCCGCGCCGGCTCCGACGGCACCGTGGTCACGCTGACCCTGCCGGAGCAGCAGTCCGACGTCAAGAAGCTGATGAAGGCTGCCGGCGTCGAGGTCAACTTCGAGCGCGTCACCGCCAACTCACCGCTGGTTGCAGAACTGGTCGGCGAGATGGCCGACAAGATCGATCCGCGCACCCGCGCCGCGCTGCTGGCCGCGAAGGCCAACCAGGGCGGCGGCAGCTCCACCGGTGCCAACGCCGAGCGCAAGCGCGCCCGCCGCACCACCCAGGCTGCCCCCACCGCGGGTGGCCGGGGCGGCCGTGGCGGACGCGGACGCGTCGGAGCCGAGGCTCCCCGCACCGACCTGCCGCGTGCCGAGCGCCGGGCCGTCGCTTACGAGGGCCAGGCCGCTGCCCGCAACGCTGCCGAGCGTGTGGCCGAGAAGAACCAGGACCGCTCCGACGCCGAGCGCGCCGAGCGCCGCAATGCACGTGGCCGCGGCCGCAGCACCGCTTACGCGCACCACAACGATGTCCCGTCCGCCGGCGGCCGTGCCGCAGCAGGCCGCGGTTCGGATGGACGCGCCGCCGAGGGACGCAGCGATGTCCGCGGAGCCTCGGCTCCCCGCAGCGGCGCACCCCGGTCCGGCGCACCGCGTACCGGCGCACCCCGCACGGGTGCTTCGGCCGGCGGTCAGCGCAGCGGCCGCCCGGCCACCGGCCAGCGCGCCGCAGCCGGCGCCAAGACCGGAGGCAGCGCAGCTGTTTGGTCCTCCAACACCGGCGGCACCTCGGGCGGATCCTACGCAGGCGGCGGCAACGGCCGCTCCGGCGAAGGCCGTCCGGCACGCACCGGCGGCCCCCGCCGCGCGTCGGCTCCGGCCTCGAACGAACGCCGCAGCCGCTAAGGTTTCGCTTGCTCGCTACTCAAAGTAGCTGGTGACACGCAAAATGCCGGTCGCTGCGGGAATTCCCGTAGCGACCGGCATTATGCGTGGCGCAATCCACGAAGCGCCGCGCCAGCTACCAGCCGCGGGCACGCCACTCGTCCAGGTGCGGTCGTTCCGCACCCAGGGTGGTCGGTTTGCCGTGGCCCGGGTGCACCACGGTGTCATCCGGATAAACATCGAACAGCCGCTCGCTCACATCCGTGAGCAGCTGGGCGAACCGCGCCGGATCCTTCTGCGTGTTGCCCACGCCTCCCGGAAACAGCGAGTCGCCGGAGAAGATATGTGCCGGGCCTTCCGGGTCCTGGTACACCAGTGCCACCGAGCCCGGCGTATGCCCCCGCAGATGCACTGCCGTCACGTCGAAGCCGTCGAAGTTGCCGACGTCCCCGTGATCGAGCAGTACGTCAACAGGAACCGGCAGTTCCGGGGCATCCTCTGTCCCCGCCGCCGTCTTCGCCCCGGTCGCTTCCACCAGTCCGGGCAGCGCACGGACGTGGTCCCAGTGCTGGTGGGTAGTGGCAATCAGCGCCAGCTTCGGCGTCGCGGTAGTATCCGCGGCGGCGTCGGCGAGCAGTGCCTGGATGGCGGCCAGATCATCGGCCGCATCGATTAGGAGCTGCGCGCCGGAGGCTTTGGCGGTGAGCAGGTACACGTTGTTGTCCATCTCGCTGACCGAAATCCGGCGGATGGTGATGTCGCGTAATGAGTGAATGAGCGAGTCCATGGGCATCAGTCTACGGAGGCGCTATTCGCGGCCCTGCGACACCCAGTTGGGGTCCGCCGAGCGGGAGCCGACGACGGCGTCCGCGGCGGCGTCGAGCCTCTGCAGTTGCGCAGGGGTGAAGTCGAGCGCCAGGGCGCCCAGGTTTTCATCGATCCGGTCCGCCTTGCGTGTGCCGGGGATGGGAACCACAGGCAGTCCGAGCTTCCGGCCCTGCGCCAGAAGCCAGGCCAGTGCCACCTGGGCGGGAGTTGCAGCCCGCCCGGCAACGCTCAGTTGCGCGGCGACGGCGCGCACGGCGGCAACCACACTCTGGTTGGCGTCGGCAGCGTCCGCCGCAAACCGCGGGATGTTGCGGCGGAAGTCGTTGCTGCCCAGCGTCGAGGCATCCACGGTGCCGGTGAGGAATCCCCGGCCCAGCGGCGAGTAGGGCACAAAGCCCACACCGAGTTCGGCCGCGGCGGGAACAACGTTGCGTTCCACATCGCGGCTCCAGATGGACCACTCGCTCTGCACCGCGGCGATCGGGTGGACACTGCTGGCCTCCCGCAGCTCCTCGGCCGTTACCTCTGACAGGCCAAGATGCCGCACCTTGCCGGCCTGCACCAGCCCCGCCATGGCCTCCACGGTTTCCACTATCGGAACGCGGAGGTCACGGCGGTGCAGGTAGTACAGGTCGATGGTGTCGGTGCCCAGCCGTTGCAGGCTGCGGTCCACCGCCTGCCGCACGTAGGCGGCGTCACCGCGGATATCCGTGTAGCCCGCCGACGGGGTCCCCACGAGACTGAATTTCGTGGCCAGCTGAACTTCGTCCCGCCGCTCCTTGAGCAGCCGACCGATCAGCTCCTCGTTGCTGCCGCCGCCATAGATGTCCGCCGTGTCCAGGAACGTCACGCCGGCGTCCACGGCGTGATGCAGGGTTCGCAGGGCCTCTGCCGGGTCCACCTCCCCGTACACGGGGGTCAGGGCCATCCCGCCGAATCCCAGGGGGCTGACCGTGAGGCCGTCGCCGAGCTGGACTGTTGCTGCCGTCATCTGGGTCTCCATTCGCGCACCGGTAACTTCCGTCCCAGCCAAGAACCCCTTAGCACGCGCGGCTATTCCGGCTCGTCGTTGCTGGCCCCGGTTGCTGGCCCGGCGGCTGGCCCCGCGGGACGATTCTCCCCGGCTTTGAATGCGGTCGCGGCCAGTACGACGGCGCGTCCTTGGGGACACGCCGTCGTACTTCCTCAAAGGTGGGGAGATTCCGCGCGGGACTTTGGCTGCTCTGCCTCCGGGGCCGGCTGTTCCCCGGCCGGCAGAAGCTTCAGGCCCACCGCGCAGCCCACGATCCCGGCGATGAACAGCAGCCTGAGCGGACTGGCCGGTTCAACGCCGGTGGCCATCGCCCAGCCGACGGTCAGCCCCGCGCCGATTCCCACCCAGACGGCGTAGGCGGTGCCCAGCGGGATGTGCTTCACAGCCATGCCAAGCCCCACCATGCTGAGGGTGGCCGTCGCCGCGAACACAAGGGTAGGCCACGGGCGGGAGAACCCCTCGGACAGGCCCAGGGCCGTGGCCCAGACCGCCTCCAGCACAGCGGAAGCGAGGAGGATCAGCCAGGCGCGGGCCGGAGCTGAACGGGTTTCATGGCGGTAGTCAGCGTTCATTCTCACGCCACCAGCTTCAGGCCGACGACACTCGCGGCGATCCCGCCGAGCAGCAGGATCCGTGCCGTGGTGGCGCGCTCAACTTTGGCGATAATCGCGTAGCCGGAGGTCAGGACGACGCCGACCCCCACCCAGACCGCGTAGGCGGTGCCGGTGGGGATGGACTGCATGGCCAGGGCGAGGCCCCCGGTGCTGGCGAGGACGGAGACGAGGAAGACCAGGCCCGGGACCAGCCGCTTGCGGCCGGTGGCCTGCGAGGTGCGGTGCAGGGCGGCGGCCCAGACGGCCTCCAGCGCTCCGGAAAGAATGAGGATTAACCATGACATGACGGCTCCTGTGGCCAGTCTTGTCGCGTGCCGGGTACTGAACCGTCGTCCGGAGGCCCCGGAAGCGGGAGCCTTGGCTTCCAAGTCTAGCAAAACCAGGTCACAGCAGCCCCGCCGGGTAACGCCGGAACGGCTCGTCCGGCTCGTCCCTCCCGACCAGGGCTCCGGCGTCGATGTCAGGCACTGCCGATACCGCTGCCCGGCCGTCGGGGCAGGATCATGCCGTCAAGAGCGTTTGGCCTGCTCAGTGAGCAGCCAGTCGGTGGTGGCGGAGATCAGGGCCTTGACCCCGGTTTCGGCGGCCCCCGGATCGTGGACTTCGATGGCGGCGGTCACGTCCTCGAGGATCACGGTGGTGCGCCCGCGGTAGCAGGAATCGGCGCAGGGCAGCAGGGTGAGGGTGCCCAGATCGGCCTGCAGCCGGATGAGCTCCCGGGTGAGCCTGGCGGAGCGGGCAATGGCTGCGACTTCCAGCAGCAATTCGGAGAGGGCCAAACGCCAACTCAGGGAGTCATCATCCGCCGCGGGGATGAATGAGCGCAGAGTGGCGAGGTCAGCCGCGTCCGAGCGCCGGGCGGCGACTTCCGCGCAGGCCCCGGCGATCGCCTGATAGTGCAACAACGTCATTGCCCGGCTCCGCAGGATGAGCGCCGGCATGGAGGAAGCCTCCGCCGACCCCGGCGCCGGCGTGTTCACCACCTTCGGCCTGGTGACCTTCCCCCAGTTGCGCCCTGCCCTGCTGGCCGGCGGGCTGCTGGCCTTCGCGCTGAGCTTCGACGAAATCATCGTCACCACGTTCACGATCGGGGCCGGCGAGACCACGCTGCCGATCTGGATCCCGCAGAACCTTTTCCGTCCGAACCAGGCGCCCGTGGTCAACGTCGTGGCCGTGGTGCTGATCGTGGTCTCGATTGTTCCCATCTGGCTGGCGCAGCGGCTGTCCGGCGACTCCGTGGCGGTCAGCGAGGCCAGGGTGAAAGCGGACGAGAGCTAAGCCGTGCCC
>JBKPJW010000103.1:0-3666 GCA_046730875.1 Actinomycetota bacterium
CCCGGTCGCCCTCAGTCACGTCAACCTTCCAGACGCTCGCTGCGAACGGCGCGGCCACGAGGGAACCGCCGTCCGGAACCTCCACCTCGTCCGCAGCCGGTACCACGACGGCGGCCAGCGCATCGGCACGGTCAAACTCGCCGGCGTCGGCCCAGGCCTGACGTTCGACGGCGAACGCGGCCGCCTGCTGCTCGCGGAACACCGCGATGGACTCGCTGTTCCGGGCCAGGAAATCCTCATGCTCGGCCAGGGAGAAGGTGCCGTCTTCGATTTCGACGCCGCGTCCCCTGCCTGCTGCCATGTCCGCCCGCAGGTCCAGCAGCTCTTCCGGGCTGACCGGGTACCAGGAGATGCGGTCGAAGAACCGCAGGAGCCAGGGCGAGCCCGGCTCGAACGGTGCGGAATCAGCGTAGCGGGACCACACCTGGGTGGTCCGGCCCACAAACTGGTAGCCGCCGGGTCCTTCCATGCCGTAGATGCACATGTAGGCTCCGCCGATACCGACGGCGTTTTCCGGCGTCCAGGTCCGGGCCGGGTTGTACTTGGTGGTGACCAGGCGGTGGCGGGGATCCAGCGGTGTGGCCACCGGGGCACCCAGGTACACATCGCCCAGACCCAGGACAAGGTATTCGGCGTTGAAGACCGTGTCGAAGACCTCGTTCACGGACTCCAGGCCGTTGATGCGCCGAATGAACTCGATATTCCACGGGCACCACGGGGCGTCATCCCGGACGCCGGCCATGTAGCGCTGGATCGCTTCGCGGGTGGCCGGATCGTCCCAGGACAGCGGCAGGCGCACGGTGCGGCTGGGCACCACCAGCTCCGAACTGGCCGGCAGGGCGGCCTCGATTTCCTGCACCAGGCCCAGAAGGCGCGGGGCGGGAAGCACCGTGGGGTCGATCTTGATCTGCAGGGAGCGGATCCCGGGCGTGAGGTCCACGATCCCCGGCATGCGGAGCTCCTCGAGGTGCTGGTGCAGGGCGTGCACGCGGGCCCTCAAGCTGAGGTCCAGCACCATGTCGCCGTATTCCACCAGCAGGTTGTCGTCCCCGGAGCGGCGGTAGGTGACCGCGGGACGTCCGGGGCCTTCCGGCACCCGGCCCAGCACGCCGTCGTCGCCGTCTCCCCGGCGGATCCCACTAGACGGCAGGGCCGCACCGGAATTCCGCGCAGCGCCGGATTTCAGGCTGGCCGCGGAATTCAGGCTCGCCGCGGCACCGCCGGCGGAACGGGACCAGCTGGCGTCACCCGGCAGCACCAGCTGCCGGCCGGGTCCCAGGTCCCGGGCCGACGGCGCCTGGCGGGCTTCCACGGGCACGAATCGGACGGTGTCGCCGGGTCGGAGCTGGCCGAGCTTCCAGCGGTCGGCCGTCACCACGGTCACGGGGCAGACGAAGCCGCCCAGGCTTGGACCGTCCGGGCCAAGCAGGATGGGGGTGTCGCCGGTGAAGTCCAGGGCGCCCACCGAGTAGGCGGTGTCGTGGATATTCGAGGGGTGCAGTCCCGCCTCGCCGCCGTCGCTGCGGGCCCACCGCGGCTTGGGGCCGATGAGGCGGACGCCGGTGCGGGCCGAGTTGAAGTGCACTTCGTAGCTGGCGGCATAGAGGTCCTCGATGTCCTCGCGCTGGAAGAATTCCGGGGCGCCGTGGGGACCTTCCACTACCGTCAGCTCCCAGGCTGACGTCAACACGGGCCTGCTGTCCAGCGGAACCGGACCGGCCTGGCCCGGAGCCTCCGGCCGGGTGGCCGGCGTCGCAGCCGCGGCGGCGTCGGCGTCAGGGTCCGCGGCAGAGTCCGTGCCAGCGACCGGGTTCACGGCCCGCAGCACATCCCCGGACCGCAGGACGCGGCCTCCATGGCCGCCGAACTGGCCCAGGGTGAAGGTGGACGCGCTGCCCAGGTACTGCGGCACGTCGAGTCCGCCCTGGAACAGGATGTAGCCGCGGAGGCCTGAGCCTTCGGCGGTGCCGACGTCCAGTGTGCCTCCCGCGGGCACCGTCACCGGTTCCCAGGCCGGCACGTCCGTGCCGTCCACGGTGAGCGTGGTGGCGGCGCCGGCCACACAGATGGTCGTGGCGTGGGTGAAGTGCAGGCGGGGACCGGTCATGGTGAACTCGAGCCCGGGTGCGCCTTCGGGGTTGCCGAGCGCCCGGTTGCCGAGCCGGAAGGAGAGGTCATCCATCGGGCCGCTGGGCGGAACGCCCACCTGCCACAGGCCGGTGCGGCCGGGCCAGTCCTGGACGGAGGTCTGCAGCCCGGGCCGCTCCACTGTGATCCGGGGTTCCGGATCGCCCACGTCATTCAGGGTGCCGGTGGAGTGGGCGGCGTCGCGGACCACGTCCAGGGCGGTCACGGCGCGGAGCATCCCGAGGTTGGTCTCGATGCCGTCGATCCGGGTGGCTCGCAGCGCGGCGCCGAGCCGGTCGAAGGCCTGGTTCCGGTCCGTGCCGGTGGTGATGATCTTGGCCAGCAGGGGGTCGTAGTTGGTGGACACCTCGCTGCCGGTTTCCACCCAGGCGTCCACCCGCGCCCCGTCGGCCGACGGGTAGGCGGCGTTGGTGACGGTGCCGGAACTCGGCTGGAAGTTGCGGGCCGGGTCCTCGGCGTAGAGCCGGGCTTCGACGGCGTAGCCGGAGACGGGGATGCTGTCCGGGCGTCCGGCCAGCACGCCGGCTGCCTCGTCGTCGCCCTGGGCCAGCCGGAGCATCCATTCCACCAGGTCCACGCCGGTGACGGCCTCGGTGACGGGGTGCTCCACCTGGAGCCGGGCGTTGACCTCAAGGAAGGACGCTTCCTGGCGGATGGGGTCGTAGACGAACTCCACGGTCCCGGCCGAGCGGTAGTCCAGTGAGCCGCAGAGGGCGCGTGAGCTGCGGTGCAGTTCGTCCCGGAGCGCGTGGGGCAGATCCGGTGCGGGCGCTTCCTCCAGTACTTTCTGGTGGCGGCGCTGCAGTGAGCAGTCCCGGTCGCCCAGGCTGACCACCCGGCCGTTGCCGTCGCCGAAGATCTGTACTTCCACGTGCCGGGCGTGCTCCACATAGCGCTCGGCGAAAACGCCGGCGGTGCTGAAGCTCGCGCCGGCGAGGCGTGCCACCCGGGGGTAGCTCTCGGTGAGCTCGTCCTCGGTGCGGCACACGGTCATCCCGATGCCGCCGCCACCGCCCGTGGCCTTGAGCATGAGCGGGAAGCCGATGTCGCGGGCGGCCAGCACGGCAGCTTCGACGTCCGGGAGCAGACCCGATCCGGCGATCATGGGCACGCCGGCGGCCCGCGCGGCGTCCCTTGCGGTGTGCTTGGTGCCGAAGATCCGGAGCTGGTCCGGGGTGGGTCCCACGAAGACCAGCCCGGCGGCCTCCACCGCCTCGGCGAAGCCGGCGTCCTCGGAGAGGAAACCGTAGCCGGGGTGGATCGCGCCGGCACCGCTGGCCGCGGCCGCCGCCAGCAGGGCCTCGACCTTGAGGTAGGAATCCTTGGCCGGGGCCGGTCCCAGGAGCACGGCCTCATCCGCCAGCCGGACGTGGCGGGCGCCGCGGTCCACTTCGGAGTACACCGCCACGGTGCGCAGCCCGATCTTCCGGGCGGATTCGATGATGCGGCAGGCGATTTCGCCGCGGTTGGCGACCAGCAGTGTGTCGAACAGTGGCGTGTCGAAGCGGTTCACAGGGC
>JBKPJW010000104.1:0-4486 GCA_046730875.1 Actinomycetota bacterium
CGAGGTCGATCGCGGCGATGCTGAACCGCGGCTCGCCGTCCCAGCCGAAGTCCTTGGGCTCCACGGTGTACGCGGCGTCCACGCTGACTTCCTCGGCCAGGCGTGAGCCTTCCATCGGCGCGCTGGCCAGGACGGCGTCCAGGAGTTCCTTGTCGGTGGCCTGGGCGGCGTCGCCGGAGAAGATGCCGGCGCGCATGGTCTTGTGCTCGCGCAGGTGCCGGGTGATGGCGCGGGTGTCCACGCCCACCAACCCCACGATCCCCTGCTCGACGAGTTCCTCGTCCAGGCTGCGTTCGGAGCGCCAGTTGGAGGGGCGGCGGGCGGCGTCGCGGACGATGTAGCCGGCCACCCAGATCCGGCGCGACTCAGCGTCTTCGCTGTTGACGCCGGTGTTGCCGATGTGCGGTGCCGTCTGCACCACGAGCTGGCGGGCGTAGGAGGGGTCCGTGATGGTCTCCTGGTAGCCGGTCATGCCGGTCGCGAAGACCGCCTCGCCGAGGGCCGTTCCGGTGGCGCCGTAGCTGGTACCGCGGAAAATCCGGCCGTCTTCGAGCACGAGGACGGCGGGGGTCGCGGCTGATTCGCTCACGTCGGGTTCATTAACTGCGTTGGTGTCCGTCACGTTGTTACTTTCCACTTTCGGTATCCGCCTGAGGGGCTGCGGAGATGAGGTTCTGCAGGGCGTTGAAGAGAATTGTCTTGTCGTCGGCGCGTCGCGTCCGGAAGCCCGTGTCCAGCTCGTGCGAGCCCAGCATCCAGCTGAGCACCACCAGCCCGTCCTTCTCGACGAACTTTCCGGCCATGCCGCTTTCCTGCCGGACGCCGGTGAGCTGCCCCGCCGGGATGTAGACCGGCCCGGCGCCGGACCGGTCGAACAGCACACCTTCAGGATGAACGCTCAGTTCGGCGTTGGTGCGGATGCCCAGGTGATGGACGGCGATGCGGTCCAGCCAGTCGCCGGCGGTGGTGGACGCGACGTACTGGCCGTCGGCTGCGGCCAGCGGGGTGCCGAGGTCGGCGGGGACGTCCGGAAGGGGCTCGACGTCGGACTGGCGGCGCAGGCGGTTACGCCAGCCGACCGCGATCAGGGTCAGGGCGACGCCGATCAGGACCAGGGTGAAGATCAGGGAGAGCTCCTTGACCATCAGGGGCGGCCTGCCGGTCCGGCGTCGAGGGCGTCGGCCGGCCACCGGTACGGGGTGTTGAGCTTTCCGTCGAGAACGGTGGGGTGGCCCCTGAAGAACGTCGCCACTACCCGGCCGGGCAGTTCCCGGCCGGCAAACGGAGAGTTGCGGCCCATGGTTGCCATCTTAGAAGGGTCCACCGTCCAGCGGGCAGCGGGGTCCACGAGTGTGACGTTGGCGGGCTCGCCGGCTTCGAGGGGGCGGCCCTGGTCCTGGAGCCGGCCGATCGCGGCGGGCGCGGTGGAGGTGACGCGGGCGAAGTCGGCCCAGCCCATCAGCCCGGTTTCGATCATGGTGTGCTGGACCACCGACAGCGCTGTCTCCAGCCCCGTCATGCCCATGGCCGCCTGGGCCCATTCGCATTCCTTGTGTTCGCTCGGGTGCGGGGCGTGGTCCGTGCCCACGACGTCGATCGTGCCGTCGGCCAGGGCGGCGCGGAGGGCCTGGACGTCCGTGTCGGTGCGCAGCGGCGGGTTGACCTTGTAGACGGGGTCGTAGCTGCGGGCGAGCTCGTCGGTGAGCCAGAGGTGGTGCGGGGTGACCTCGGCCGTGACGTTGACGCCGCGGGACTTGGCCCAGCGGATGATTTCCACGGATCCGGCCGTGGAGACGTGGCAGACGTGCAGGCGGGAGCCGACGTGCTGGGCCAGCAGCACGTCGCGGGCGATGATGCTCTCTTCGGCGACCGCCGGCCAGCCGGCCAGGCCCAGGACGGCGGAGACCTCGCCCTCGTTCATCTGCGCGCCGGCGGTGAGCCGGGGTTCCTGCGCGTGCTGGGCCACGACGCCGTCGAACGCCTTGACGTATTCGAGCGCGCGGCGCATCAGAACCGGGTCATGCACGCAGATGCCGTCGTCGGAGAACACCCGCACGTGGGCGCGGGAGTCCGCCATGGCGCCGAGTTCGGCGAGCTGCTCCCCCGCGAGGCCCACGGTGACGGCGCCCACCGGGCGGACGTCCACCCAGCCGGCGGTCCGGCCCAGCGTGAGTACCTGTTCGACGACGCCGGCGGTGTCCGCCACCGGGGTGCTGTTGGCCATCGCATGCACGGCCGTGTAGCCGCCCAGGGCGGCGGCGCGGGTGCCGGTTTCCACGGTTTCGGCGTCTTCTCGGCCGGGTTCGCGAAGGTGGGTGTGGATGTCCACCATGCCCGGGAGTGCAACTAGCCCGGCGGCTTCGATTACCGTTGCGTCCCGCACCCCGGCGCCGTCGGCGGAAAGGTCCTGGCCGCGTTCGGCGATGACGCCGTCCCGGATCAGGAGGTCCTCGGCCGCTCCGCCCAGGATCGCGGCGCCGCGGATGAGGTAGGCGCCGCTGTTGTTTGCATGCTGCTGTTCGGCCATCAGTGGCTCTCCTGGTAGGAATAGTTGGCGTTCGGATTGGCGGCGTGGGACGTGGTCGCAGACGAGGCTGCGGAGGCAGAACCTGCCGCGGCGGCCGGTTCGCGGTTCTCCCCGGAAAGGAGCAGGTACAGTGCCGCCATCCGGATGGAGACGCCGTTGCGGACCTGGGCCAGCACGGTGGAGCGGGGCGAGTCCGCCGCGGCCGAGGAAATCTCCAGGCCGCGGTTCATGGGACCGGGGTGCAGGATGATGGCGTCCTTGAGCCCGAGGCTGTCCAGGGCCCGGAGCCGGTTATCGTCGAAGCCCCACCGGCGCGAGTACTCGCGGGTGGTCGGGAAGAAGGAGGCATTCATCCGTTCGCCCTGGACGCGGAGCATCATCACGGCGTCCACGCCCTTCGCCAGGGTCTCGTCGAGATCGAAGCTGACGGCACAGGGCCACTTTTCGACGCCGATGGGCAGCAGGGTGGGCGGCGCGACGAGAGTGACCTCGGCGCCCAGGGTGCGGAGCAGCCACACGTTGGAGCGGGCAACCCGGGAGTGCAGGACGTCGCCGGCGATGGCGACGCGCATGCCTTTGAGGTCCGCCCCGGCGGACGGCGTCCCGGCCAGCTTGGACCAGTGCCTGCGCATGGTGAAGGCGTCCAGCAGGGCCTGGGTGGGGTGTTCGTGGGTGCCGTCGCCGGCGTTGATGACGGCGGCGTCGATCCAGTCGGTCGCGGCGAGCCGGTGCGGGGCACCGGAGGCCCAGTGCCGGATGACCACGGCGTCGGCCCCCATCGCGGCGAGCGTCTGCGCCGTGTCCTTGAGCGACTCGCCCTTGGAAACGGAGGAGCCTTTCGCGGCGAAGTTGATGACGTCGGCGGAAAGCCGTTTGGCGGCGGCCTCGAAGGAAATACGGGTCCGGGTGGAGTCCTCGAAGAACAGGTTGACCACGGTGCGGCCGCGGAGGGCCGGCAGTTTCTTGACCTCGCGCTCCCCCACAGCCGCCATTTCCTCGGCGGTATCGAGGATGCGGACGGCGTTGGCCAGGCTCAGGTCTTCGGTGGAGAGCAGGTGCCTCATGCGGTGGCCTCGATAACCACTTCGTTGACGGGGGCACCGTCCACTGAGTCGGTTTCCTCCAGCCGGACCCGGACCTTCTCGGCGGAGGAGGTCGGGAGGTTCTTGCCCACGTGGTCGGCGCGGATCGGCAGTTCCCGGTGGCCGCGGTCGATCAGGACAGCGAGGCGGACGATCCGGGGCCGGCCGAGGTCCACCAGCGCATCGAGGGCGGCACGGATGGTCCGTCCCGAGTACAGGACGTCGTCAATCAGGACAACCACTTTGTTGTCGATCCCGGTGCGTGGCAGCTGGGTGGGATACGGCGGCCGGGTGGGCTGGTGCGAGAGGTCATCGCGGAACATCGTGACGTCCAGCTGGCCGACAATCGCGGCGGCGTCCACGGTGGGATCGGCGGCGGCAATCTTGGCGGCGAGGCGGACGGCGAGGGGATAGCCCCGGCGCGGGATGCCGAGCAGGACGAGGTCCTGGGAACCCTTGTTGGCCTCAAGAATTTCATGGGCGATACGAGTAAGCGCGCGGTCGATGTCAGCCTGGTTGAGGACAACCCTGGTGAGCACAACCTTCGCCGGACCGGGTGCTGATGGCACGGAAGTCAAGGCTCGTCTCCCCTTTCCCCGCCTCACGGGACGGAATTAAAAAAGGATTATTTGCTCTCTCAAATTACCACAGCGGCCCTGGCACCCCGTCGCCGCCGGAATGCGTTTAACCTCACACGGACATAGGCTCGTTTCCATGACCATGAACGAACCGGGTCCGGAGCCTGACCGCTTCGACAACTCCGCTTCCGGCCGGCAGCCGCTGCCCCAGCAGACCAACCCGACGTGGCTGGGGCAAATCCAGCCGGAGTACTACCAGCGGGCCCCGGCCAACGACCGCGGGCAGTTCCAGCCCGCAC
>JBKPJW010000105.1:0-1835 GCA_046730875.1 Actinomycetota bacterium
ATGACGACGCCCAGGGCAAGGGCAGCGCCGCTCCCGAGGGCCAGGACAGAGGCGTCCACATGGGAATTCCGGGCGTCAGGCAGTCCCAACTGGCCCACCAGCACGGCGGCCAGGACGGTGGTGATGAAAAGGCTCATCGACAGCCCGGCACCCATCATGATCCGCCGCATCATCGCGGGACGCGACAGCGGCACGGCCTGCAGCAGCACGGCCCAGCCAATCACCGCGATCAGCGCGGCGCCGGCGCCCGTGACGGCGGCGAACGGCGCAAAGTCGGCGGCACCGGCGTCGGTCCAGCGGACGGCCAGCGGCTCGGGCAGCTCGCGCCGCACCAGAAGGGCGCACACCACGAATCCGGCCGCCAGCATCAGGGGGAAACCGATGGCAAAGCGCAGCGCCCTGACATCGGCTGAGTCCCGGATCTTTCCCATAACCCCACGCTACCCCGGCCGCGGTTGCAGCGGTCCCGGGCTGTGGCGCGCCCGCGGGTGCGGATCGGCGTCGCCGCGTTTGGGCGACATTGTGACCGGGCTAACTTGCCACGAACCGGTGTCGTGAAAGAATAATTTCACAGTAGCGCCGGCGGCTGCGGCCGGCCGGCGGTATCCATCTTCTCCTGGAGGCCCCTTTGCCCGGAATGAACCTGACCCGCGCCGAAGCCCGCGAGCGCGCAGCCCTGATCGACGTCGAGTCCTACGAGGTCAGCCTGGACCTGACGCGCGGCGAGAAAATCTTCGGTTCCACCACCGCCGTGAAGTTCACGGCCAAGCCGGGGTCTTCGACCTTCATCGACGCCGTGACCAATGCCGTGCACAGCGTGAGCCTCAACGGCCGCGAACTTGATCCGGCCGAGGTCTCCGACGGCGTACGGATCCAGCTCCCGGATCTGGAGACCGTGAACGAGCTCCTCGTGGTCGCCGACGCGCCCTACATGAACACAGGCGAAGGCCTGCACCGCTTCGTGGACCCGGTGGACAATGAGGTCTACCTGTACACCCAGTTCGAGGTCCCTGATTCGCGCCGCATGTTCGCCGTGTTCGAACAGCCCGACCTCAAGGCCAGCTTCACGTTCACCGTCACCGCACCCTCGCACTGGGACATCGTCTCCAACTCCCCCACCCCGGTGCCGGTGGAGACCATCCCCGGCGTCGACGGCGGCGCCCGGTCGGTCTGGGAGTTCGCACCCACGCCGCGGCTCTCCTCCTATGTCACCGCGCTGATCGCCGGACCGTACCAGTCGGTGCGCAGCGAGGTCACGTCGGCGGAGGGCAGGGTCACTCCGCTGGGCATCTTCGCCCGCAAGTCGCTCATGCAGTACCTCGACGCGGACAACATCTTCGAGTTGACCCGGCAGGGCTTCGAGTTCTTCGAGGCTCAGTTCGGCTGCCCGTACCCGTTCGAGAAGTATGACCAGCTCTTCGTGCCGGAATTCAACGCCGGCGCCATGGAGAACGCCGGGGCCGTCACCATCCTGGAAGGCTACGTCTTCCGCGGCAAGGTCACCGACGCCCAGGTGGAACGGCGCGCCATTACGGTGCTGCACGAGCTTGCGCACATGTGGTTCGGCGACCTCGTGACCATGCGCTGGTGGAACGACCTCTGGCTCAACGAGTCCTTCGCCGAATATATGTCCCACCTGGCCGCCGTGGAGAACACCGAGTTCGACCACGCCTGGACCACGTTCGCTTCCGTGGAGAAGTCCTGGGCGTACCGGCAGGACCAGCTGCCCACCACGCACCCGATCTTCGCCGAGATCAACGACCTCCAGGACGTCGAGGTGAACTTCGACGGCATCACCTACGCCAAGGGCGCCTCGGTGCTGCGCCAGCTCGTCG
>JBKPJW010000106.1:0-3900 GCA_046730875.1 Actinomycetota bacterium
ACCCTTGTTGACACACATTGTAAAATGGTTTCCACAGAGACTGTCAAGCATTTAGTACAAAGAATGTCCGGAATTAGGAGGTATCCGTGGGGAACGGATTTGGGGAGAAGCTCCGCGCGGAACGGCTCGAACGGGGCCTTACGCAGGCGGAGTTGGGCCGTGACCTGTACTCCCCCAGCTACATTTCTCTACTGGAAACCGGACGCCGCGAGCCGACTGCCGATGTCATCGAAGAGCTTGCCCGGCGGCTCGAACTGGCCCCCAAGGCCCTCGAGGCCTGGAGCCAGCCGGTGTCCGTCAGCGACGCCGAATACGTGCTCGCCGGACTCTATGCCCGGCAGGCCTGGGACCTTCGGGACTACCCGGTGGCAGCGACCCACGCCGCCGCCGCCGCCAAGATCGCCCTGGAGGCCAAGAACACCAGCGCGTGGTGGAACATGACCTACATGCAGGCCGAGTGCCTGATCAAACAGGGCCTCTGGCAGGAGTGCAAGGACGTCGTGCAGAATCTCCTGGAGCACCCGATGGCCGCGGAGTCATCGGGCCTGGGCGTCCGGGCCGAACAGATGCTCGCGGCAGCCTCGCAGGGGCAGGGTCAGCTGACGGCCGCCGTCGACCATGCGCAGGAGGCCGTGAGGCTCTGCGCCGAGCTGCCCAAGGGCTCCACCATGATCATCGGAGCCCTCCGGGCGCTCATCGGCGCCCTGGCCGAGAGCGGCCGGCTGGATGAGGCCTGGGAGTACTGCCAGGCGATGAACGACCAGATGGACGACCATTCGATGTCACAGCTCGCCGGTGAGGTGGCGTGGGTGATCGGCAACGTGGCCTTCATGCGCCACGACTACGCCGAGGGCGTCAAATACCACGAGCGTGCGGGCCGGCTGCTCTCCCCGGCGAACGACATCGACCTGTGGGCCCGGTTCAACAAGGCCTCCGCAGCGGTCCGCCTGTCCTCGGGAATCGTTGAACCCGAAACCCTGTCATCGATCGAACGCGCCGAACTGGCCCTCTCCATTGTCGGCGGCAACAAGACCGACCAGCTGGAAGTGGCCTTCATCCGGGCGCGCTGGCTCTACCTCACCGGGGACATCGTGGCTGCCGTCCAGAAGCTGCGCGAAATCCATGCGGAGCGTCAGGCGCTGGCCCGGCACACCGCAGGCGAGGTTTCGCTGCTGCTGGGGAAGGCCCTCAAGGCCGCCGGCGAGTCCGACGAGGCCCTGGTCTACCTCGAGGAAGCCCAGAAGGAGTTCAGCGCGGCGGGAGCCTCGGACCGGGTCCAGCAGGCCCTCGATGCCGTGCTCGAGATCAAGCTGGCCCAGCGGCGGGCCGAGGCCGCTTCCGCCGAACCGTAACCTGCGCCGAACCGTAGCCTGCCTCGGAGCGCAGGCCCCAGCGTCCCGGAGCCGAACCGGCTCCGGGACGCCGGCTAGACGAACGTCCGGCCGGTGAGCTTTTCGTAGGCTTCCACGTAGCGGCTGCGCGTACGCGCCACGACGTCGGCGGGCAGCGCAGGCGGGGGCGTGTCGGAGGCCTTGTCCCAGCCGGATTCAGGCGAGGTCAGCCAGTCGCGCACATACTGCTTGTCATAGGACGGCTGCGCCTGCCCGGGCTGATACGTGGCCGCATCCCAAAACCGTGACGAATCCGGAGTCAGCACTTCATCGCCCAGGGTAATCACACCGGTCGCCGCGTCGAGGCCGAACTCCACCTTGGTGTCGGCCAGGATGATGCCGCGGCCGCGCGCGATTTCCTCGGCCTTGGTGTAAATCTCCAGGGTGAGGCTGCTCAGCCGGGCAGCGACCTCCGCGCCGACGAGGTCCACGACGGCGTCGTACGTGATGTTCTCGTCGTGCTCGCCCACCTCGGCCTTCGCCGACGGCGTGAAGATGGCTTCCTCGAGCCGGGACCCGTCAACAAGGCCGGCGGGCAGCGGAATGCTGCACACGGTGCCCGATGCGCGGTACTCCAGGAGCCCCGAGCCGGTGAGATAGCCGCGGGCGATGCACTCGACCGGGAACATGTCCAGTTTCTTGCAGATCATCGCCCGGCCCTCGACGGCGGCGGGAACTCCGCCGTCGACCGTGGAGGCCAGGACATGGTGCGCGACGCCGAGCTGTTCGAACCACCACAGGCTCAGCTGGGTCAGGATGCGTCCCTTGTCCGGGATCTCGCTGGCCAGGACGTGGTCGTAGGCGCTGATCCGGTCGCTGGCCACCACCAGGACGCAGTCCTGGCCGAAGCGTTCCGCGAAGCCCGGGTCGGCGGGGACGTAGAGGTCGCGGACTTTGCCGGAGTAGACGTGCTGCCAGCCCGGCAGGTCCGGCGTGGCGGTGTCCAGTCCGCCCTTGGGCGTGGCCGCGGGCTGGGCTTCGGGCTGGGCGGAGTCAGGCCGGGCGGTGTCAGGCCGGGGGGCTGCGGATTCGCTCACGGTCACGCCTTCGCTTTCGGCGCGGCCGGGGTTCCCGGCGCCGCCACCCGGATCTGACCGCGGGCGGCCTTGCGGCCGATGTCGGTGCGGAACTGGCCGCCGTCCAGCTGGACGAGTTCGACGCCGTCGTACGCCCGCTCGCGAGCCTCCACCAGGTCCGTGCCCAGCGCCACGACGGCCAAGACGCGGCCGCCGGCGGAGATTACCCGGCCGTCGTCGTCAAGTTTTGTGCCGGCGTGGATCACGTGCACGCCGTCCAGTGAGTCGACCTTCTTGAGCCCCCGGATACGGTCGCCGGTCCGCGGGGTGCCGGGGTAGTTTTCGGCGGCGACGACGACGGCGACCGCGGTGTCCTTGGACCAGCGCAGCGGCTGGATCTTGTCCAGTTCGCCCTTCGCGGCGGCCATGAGCAGCCCGCCGAGGGGCGTTTTGAGCCGGGCGAGGACGGCCTGGGTTTCGGGATCGCCGAACCGGACGTTGAATTCGATGACCCGGGTGCCGCGCGAGGTCAGGGCCAGGCCGACGAAAAGGACGCCGACGAACGGCGTGCCGCGGTGGGCCATCTGGTTGACCGTGGGCTGGGCCACGCGGTCGAGCACTTCCTGAACCAGGCCTTCGGGGGCCCATTCCAGCGGCGTGTACGCGCCCATGCCGCCGGTGTTGGGGCCTTCGTCGTTGTCGAAGATGCGCTTGAAGTCCTGCGCGGGAGAGAGGGCCACGGTGTTGCTTCCGTCGCAGAGGACGAAAACGGAGACCTCGGGTCCGTCGAGGAACTCCTCGATCACTACTGTGCCGCCGGCGTCGAAGCAGGTCTGGGCGTGCGCCAGGGCTTCGTCGCGGTTGTTGGTGACGACGACGCCTTTGCCGGCGGCGAGTCCGTCGTCCTTGACCACGTAGGGGGCGCCGAAGGTGTCGAGAGCGTCGGCGGCTTCCTCCGCATTGGAGGCCACGCGGGCCATCGCTGTGGGGACGCCTGCCTCGGCCATGACTTCCTTGGCGAAGGCCTTGGACGCTTCGAGCTGGGCGGCGGCCTTGCTGGGCCCGAAGACCGGAATGCCCGCGGCGCGGACGGCGTCGGACACACCGGCGGCGAGGGGTGCCTCCGGACCCACCACCACCAGGTCCACGGTGAGCCTGGCGGCCAGCGCGGCGACGGCGTCGGGATCGTTCGCGTCGATCGCATATGTGGGGACCAGCGCGCTGATGCCGGCGTTGCCCGGGGCCGCGTGGACCTCGGAAACGTTGGGGTCTGCAAGCAAGGATCGGACAATGGCGTGTTCGCGGCCGCCGGGGCCGATGACAAGTACCTTCACAGTCTCCAAGGGTACGTTGTGCACCCCGCAGGCTCCTAAGCCGTGTCGGCCGCCGGACATGCCCATTCGTCGCGGGACGGAGTGGCCCGGCTACGGGCATCCCACGGGACATGTCCACTCTCGGGCGCAGCCACGGGGCACGATGCCGCTATGTCCGCG
>JBKPJW010000107.1:0-8723 GCA_046730875.1 Actinomycetota bacterium
TTTCGGCGGCACGGCCGGCCGGGATCTCGATCCCTGCTACCACAAGGCCTGCGACACGATCGCCAACACCAACTCCGAACTGCTCAAGGAAATGTCCGGCGCCCTGGCCTACACCACCGTGGCCTACGCCATGGCCAAGGCCGGGTAAACCGGCCCGGGCAAAACCAGCCCGGTCAAAAAATACGAAAGGTCCCCGGCGCGGCCACCTCGTGATGAGGGACCGTGCCGGGGACCTGTCCTGCGTGTTTGCGACCTGCGCCCTGGCGTCAGATCCGGTCCGGCTGCCGCAGTGTTCCCTGGGGCTGCCGCACTGTGGCCGGGGTGAATCGAGCGCCGGTGTCCGGGAATTCCGGCACGGCAATACGGGCGTGGGTGTGGATGTCCGGAACGGTGTCCCGGGTGTGTTGGGCGATCTTCTCCATGGTGGTGACCCACATGCCGTCCATGGACTTGACCCGGTCCATCAGCTGTTCCAGGGCCACGGCTTTGGACGGCCGGCCGGAGATGAAGGGGTGGTTGGTCAGGACGAAGCAGCTTCCGGCAGCGTGGTGCGCCTCGGCCTCCAGCGTCCACATCTCGAGGACCTTGGCCGGGCTTTCGATGACCCCGCTTCCGGTGACGCCCGGGTAGAAGGCGTACTGCTCCCAGTCGTCCAGTGCCCAGTCAACGGGGATCTCCACAAGGTCGCGCGGGTCTTCCTCGGCAACGCTGAAGCGGTAGGGGGCGTCGCCGTCGAGCAGGCTTGAGTCATAAAGGAACCCGCGGTCGGCCAGCAGCGTTGCCGAATGCCAGTTGAGCTCCCACCAGGGTGCGCGGTATCCTGTCGGCCGCACGCCGGCCGCCTTGGCCAGGGCATCCAGGCCCCGGTCGATGTACCGCGCCTCCGTGGCGGCGTCGATGCCCTGCATGGGTTCGTGCAGGTATCCGTGGTGGGCGATCTCGTGGCCGCCGTCCGCTATCCGGCGGACCACGTCGGGGTAGCACTCGGCGGTGAACCCCGGGACGAAGAACGTCGCCTGGATGTCCTGGCGCTCAAGGATCTGCAGGATCCGGGGGACGGCGACCTTGGGCCCGTAGGACTGGTGCGTCATGAGTGACATGCGCCGGGTGCTCCGCGGGTCATGGGCGATCGTGCAGGATTCTGCATCGACGTCGAAGGTGAAGGACGCTGCGGCACGATGGCCTTCCGGCCAGGTCATGGGGTGGGCGGTATCGGCGAAGGCGGGGAAGTTCATGGTGTTGATCTCCAGGCTAGTGGCCGGCAGGGGCGGTGGTGGTGGCGGCGAGGTCGGTCACGCCAGGCAGGGCTGGGGCGGAGGCCGCCTCACCGGTGCTGGACAGGTGCAGGAACTTGCGGTGGAAACGCGGTCCCGTCAGGGCGTAGACCGCGGCGCTGGACAGGCCGCCGGCCAGCCAGGACAGATCCCATCCGCCCAGGGCGACGGCGATCGGGCCCTGCATCGCGGGTACCAGGCCGTACATGAACAGCCAGGTGGCGAAGATTCCGACCAGCAGGGAAGCGATGCCGGCCGGGTTCACGCCCGGGAGGCGCTTGGTGCCGACGGGGTCGAACAGCCGGATCGGGTCGCCGGGCCAGCGCTTCTCGATGTAGAAGTAGTGCACCAGCATGACGCCGCCCCAGGCTGCAACCCAGGCCACGAGTCCGATTAGCCACGCGTCCAGGACGGCTGCGAAGTCCTCCTGGAAGATGAAGAACACGACGGCGGCGAGCGAGAAGACTCCCACGAACAGGTTCAGCTTGCGGCGGCTGATGGTGATGTCGAGGGCCTGAGTGGCTACGGAGAACGTGTAGATGTTGAGGATGTTGGTGGCGATGGGCCCGTGCAGCACCATGAGCAGCACCGGGAGCGCCATGACGCCGAAGTTCTGCACAATCAGTTTGCCGGGGTCGATCTCGCCGCTGTTGGTGGCCAGGCTGGCGCCCAGGATCCCGAGCCAGACGACGGGGATGAACTGGCCCAGCACCGAGGCCAGGTAGAGCTTGCGCTTGGGGACTTCGGTGCTGACGAAGCGGGAGTAGTCGGCGGCGTAGGTGAACCAGGTGATGCCCCAGCCGATACCGATTGCAGTCATGACGGCGCTCATCGCGGCGATGCGGTCGGAGCCTTCGAGGATGTTGCCGGCGGGGCCGGCGTAGGTCCAGTTGATCTTCATGCCGAACCAGGCGACGACGGACATTACGGCGAGGATAAGGATGGTCGGCGGGACCGTCCACTTTTCGAACGCCGCGATGGCCTTGTAACCGAACCAGGCGATGGCGACCTGTGCGGCCATGATGGCGGTGGCGACGCCGATCTTCCAGGCGTAGTTGTGGGCAGCCGGGTCAACCCAGCCGAGGGTCCCGAAGAGTGCCATGACCAGATCCAGGATGATCCAGGTGTTGACCGCGCACCAGCCGATGACCAGCAGGGCCTGGATGGCAGCCGGCAGGTAGTTTCCGCGCCTGCCGAAGGCGGCCCGGGCCAGCACCATACCGGTGGCGCCGGTCTTTTGGCCGAGGAGAACAAAGCAGCCGAAGAGCAGCATGCCGATCAGGTTCCCCAAAACCAGAACTGTGACGGTGTCGGCGAAGCCGAGGCCGAGGTGGATGCCGAGGGCGCCAAGCACCCAGTTGATCGGGGCAAGGTTGGCGCCGGCCCAGATCCAGAACTGACCGGAGACTTTCCGGGTCCGCTGGGATTCGGGAATGGGCTGGAGCCAGGCCTCATGGTCTACGTGGTCTTCGTTGACCACGGGACCGGCGGGAACCGCTGGGGATTTTTCACGCATTGGAGCCTCCGTGAGGGTTTTGGGTTCCTTCAACATTATGTGGCGTGTGCCACATCCGGCTATATAGAATGTGTCTAGTTAACATTCGATAAACGCGACGGAGTGTCATGTCAATACGTCTTCAGGACGTCCTCGAGCATCCGACGATGTCCGTTGCTGATCCCGTAGTCCGGGCAGCGGCCGACCGGGTCGCCGGAACCCAGCTCCGCTGGATCCACTCCAGCGAGATCCTGGACATCGCTCCCCTGCTCGACGGCGGGGAGCTTCTGCTGACGGGAGGGGAAGCCCTCGCCCACGCCTCCGAGGAACGGCAAATCACGTACGTCCGCCAGCTGGCAGAGCGGGGCGTGGCCGCCTTGGCGATCGAAACCGGCGTCGCCCTGCCCTCCCTCCCGTCCTCGATGGTCTCGGCCGCTGAGGCAGCGGGCCTCCCGCTAGTCGAGCTCCGCAAGGTAGTGCCATTTGTCGGTGTTATGCAGGCCATCAATTCGACGCTGGTCAGCGAGTCGGTTTCGCAGTTGCGCCGTGCTGACGAGGCGAGCCACGCGATGGCCGTTGAGCTGGCGCACGGGGGAAGCCTGGACCGGATTCTGGCCGTGCTCGCAGGCATTATCAACGCCGAAGTGACCCTGACTTCCCTAACAGGTGCAACGCTTGCCAGCGCTACACCAGGCAGTGCCGAGCCCGACGAATCTGCCGGCCCCACTCCCGCGAGCCAGGATCATGCCCGTCTGATCCAGATTGACGTGCCGGTCCGCGGCATCCTCGCGGCTCAGCTGGTGCTCCGGGTCCCGACGCACGAGGACGAAAACCTTGCCCGCACTGCCGGAAAACGCTCAGTGGATATCCTGGCCCTGGCAATGCTGCAGCGGATGTCGCCCGGACTCCGGGAGGTGGCGGGAGCAGCCTTGATTCGCGCGATTGATTCAGGGAGCCAGCCATGGCGGCTTCAGCAGTTGGCTTCGGCAGCAGGAATTCCGACCTCCGACCCGCTGGTGGCCATCGTGATCCGGTCAGATACTTCTCAACAGCTCCGGACGTCTGTCGAGCAGCTGCTGGCCCGGGCGACGCACTCCCACGCCACCTACGTCGATAACGCCGAGCTTCTCGCGGTGGCGGGCCTTGGCGGCGATGCGCCGGAAGAGAACCGGCAAAAGCTCCTGGCTGGCCTGCTGCAGCTTCCCGCCCTAGCCAGGACGCTCGCGGCAGTGGGCCCGCTGGTAGCCGGAATTTCGGACGCTCCCTGGTCCCTGTCCGAAGCCAAGCTGACCCTGGAACTGGCGTCCCCCGGGGGGCAGTCCCGTTCGGAAGCCGGCGGCTCGCAGCCTCCTGTCATCGATGCGGAGGCATTCGCCGTGGAACGCCTCGCCGTCCAGTCCCTGGACCCTTATCAACGACGTAATTTCTTACGCCAGCAGCTGGGGGCGCTCCTGGATCATGATGCGCAACGCAATTCCCGGCTGCTCGACACCTTGGCGACATGGCTGGATTCCGGCTGCAACACCGCCCAGGCAGCCAGGGAACTGCATCTGGAACGGCAGTCGATGCACCAGCGATTGCGGCGGATTTTCGAGCTCTGCGGCGGTGACCCCCGGGACACGGGCCGGCTGGCGGCCCTGCACCTGGCCACCCGCCTCGCCAGACTCCTCTGAGCCCTACCTTTGGCCGGCGCTTTCCGGGGTCCCCGGCGGGCGCCCGCCCAGACGGGTGGTGATCCGGTGCGCGGCATCGGCGCACGCCCCGCCCAGGCTCTGCAGCCTGTCCCCTGAGACCCGGAATCGTGGCGCCGAGACCAGGACTGCAGCCACGATGTCGCCGCGGTGGTCGTAGACGGGGGCAGCCACGCCCACTTCGTCGATGGAGGATTCGCCGTAATTAATCGCCCAGCCACGGGCAGTTACATCCTTGAGCTTGATCTGGTAGCCATCCAGGCCTGCATCATCGAGTCCCGGATAGCTGATCGCGCCGCTGCGCAGGAGCGAGAGGACACGCTCGACCGGCTCGACGGACAGGAAGACCTGCACGGAGGCGCTCATGGCGTCCGTGTACCGGGCTCCCAGCGGGGTGGTGTGCTTGATCTGGTGGTGGCTGGCGATCTGCTCCACGCACATCGACTCGGCACCGTTCCACACCATCAGGGCGCAGGTTTCGCCGGTCCGTTCGGTGAGTTCGCGCAGGACCGGGTAGGCCACGCGCCGTTCTTCCAGCTCGGCCAGCAGAGGTCCGGCAACGGCGATCAGCCCCAGCCCCAGCCGGAACCGGCGCGTTTCCGCATCCCGTTCCACCAGATGTTCCTGTTCGAACGTAGCCAGGATCCGGGAAACGGTGCTCTTGTGCAGGCCCACGCGGTTGGCGATCTCGGTGACTCCGAGCAACGGTTCATCGGCGGTAAACGTTCGCAGCACCGCGATGGCGTTGACGATGACGGAGGTGCCCTTGGTGTCGCCGCTTCCGGCGGTCTCGGGAGATTCTGCTGGGGTCATGGTGTTTACCATCATTGCGCATGAGGGCCGAAAAGCGGCGCCACGGTGGACGTGGCGCCGCTTCACAGTCGTTCCCCTGCAGGGGAATCGGCTCGGGCGGAATCGGCCGGTTAGGCGCCCACGATGTTGTATTCGGGGCCGAAGGGGAACTTCGTGATGTTCTCGGCTCCGTTTTCACCGACCACCAGGATGTCGTGCTCGCGGTAGCCGCCGGCGCCCGGCTGGCCGTCCAGGACCGTGATCATCGGTTCCATGGAGACCACCATGCCGGGTTCGAGCACGGTGTCGATGTCCTCGCGGAGTTCCAGTCCGGCCTCGCGGCCATAGTAGTGGCTCAAGACGCCGAAGGAGTGTCCGTAGCCGAACGTGCGGTTGGCCAGCAGTCCATGGCCGACGTAGATCTCGTTCAGCTCGGCGGCGATGTCCTTGCAGACAGCTCCCGGCTTTATGAGCTCGAGGCCGCGCTTGTGGACCTCCACGTTGATGTTCCACAGCTCCAGGGAACGGGCGTCCGGTTCGCCGTAGAACAGCGTGCGCTCCAGTGCGGTGTAGTAGCCGGACGTCATGGGGAAGCAGTTCAGGGACAGGATGTCGTGTTCCTGAATTTTCCGCGTGGTGGCCCAGTTGTGCGCGCCGTCGGTATTGATGCCGGACTGGAACCACACCCAGGTGTCACGGATTTCCGAGTCCGGGAAGGTCCGGGCGATCTCGTGGACCATGGCTTCGGTTCCGATCAGGGCGACCTCGTATTCGGTGATGCCGGCGGTGATGGCGTTGCGGATGGCTTCGCCGCCCAGATCGCCAATGCGGGCTCCATGCTTGATCACCTCGATCTCTTCGGCCGATTTGATCATCCGCTGGCGCATGGCGGCCTGGGCCACGTCCACCAGAGCGGCCCCCGCAAACGCTGCCTGGATCTTGTTCCGGTTGTCCAGCGGGAGGGAATCGTCTTCGACGCCGAGCCGGCGGGGGTTAATGCCGCGGGTACGCAGCGCCTCCTGGATGGCGAAGATGTAGTTGTCCCGGCGCCAGTCGGTGTAGACCACATTGTCGCCGTAGCTGCGCCGCCACGGCATGCCGGCGTCGATGTTGGCCGTGACGGTCACAGTGTCATCCTTGGTGACCACCATGGCGTAGGACCGGCCGAAGTAGGTGAAGAGGAAGTCAGAGTAGTACTTGATGGAGTGGTAGCTGGTCAGGACGACGGCGTCCAGGTCCTTCTCTGCCATGATCTGGCGAAGCCCGCCGAGCCGGCGCTCGAACTCGGCGTTGGAGAAGGTCAGCTTTTCCTTTTGCCCGTTGTGCAGGACCTTCAGGCGCTCCAGTTCGGCGATGGACGAAGCGTTGTCTGATGTGGTGATGCTCATTATGGTGATGCCTTTCTTCGGTGCTGTTTTTTTCGTGAGGAAAGTTGGAGTGAAATGGTCTATTCGTGGGTCAGTGGTACCTTGCTGGTCTCACGGGAGAGTGCGACGGCGATCAAGGAGATGACTGCGGCTGCGACCAAGTACCAGGCTGGAGCCAGGTCGTTGCCCGTGGCTGCGATAAGGAAGGTGGCCATGAAGGGTGCGGTACCACCGAAGAGAGCGTTGGAGAGATTGAAGCTGACGGCGAAGCCGCTATAACGGACGCGGGTAGGGAACATTTCCGCAAGGAAGCTCGGGAGCGTGCCGTCATTGAGGGTGAGCATTGCGCCCAGCAGGATCTGGACCAGGACAATCACCAGGAAATTTCCGGTTCCCAGCAGGGCGAAGGCCGGCACAGTCAGCACGATGAAGCTGATTGATGCGGCAATGAGCACCTTCTTGCGGCCGTACCGGTCCGAGAGCATTCCGGTCAGGAAGATGAACCCGATATACGTCAGCAGCGCGATGGTGGTGGCGAGGAAGGATTCGGTTGCCCCGAGGCCAAGCTCGGAGGACAGGTACGTCGGCATGTAGCTGAGGATCACGTAGAATCCGACGGCGTTCAGCAGCACTGCTCCGACGGCCTTCAGCAGTAGCCGCCAATGGTTGCGGAAGAGGCCGAAGACGGGGGCCTTGATGGTCTGGTCCTCTTCTGCGAGCTCGCGGAATACCGGCGTGTCTTCGAGCTTGGTGCGGATGTAGCGTCCGATCAGGCCCATCGGCGCCGCGAGCAGAAACGGCAGACGCCATCCCCAGCTTTGCATTGCGTCGGTGCTGAGCAGGGTGGTCAGGAGACCTGCGAGCAGGGAGCCAAGCAGCAGGCCTGCGGCGGTACTGGCGGGCACGACAGCCGCGTAGAGGCCGCGCTTGTTGGCCGGAGCGTACTCCACCAGGAACGCGGACGCTCCCGCGTATTCACCGGAGGCTGAGAAGCCCTGGGCGACACGGACGATCAGGAGCAGGATCGGAGCCCAGATGCCGATCGTGTCGTATCCAGGTATCAGCGCGATGCAGAAGGTCGCTCCGGACATGATCAGGATGGACAGGGAAAGCGCGGTCCGGCGCCCGACGCGGTCTCCGATGTGGCCCCACACAAAGCCGCCAAGCGGGCGCACCAGGAACGAGATCGCAAACAGGGCGAAAGTCAGCAGCAGGCCGGTCTGGGGATTGGATTCGGGGAAGAAAACAGCGGCGATGGTGACTGCCAGGTAGCCGTACACGGCGTAGTCAAACCACTCGACGAAGTTCCCGATAAAACTGGCGGCTACTACCCGCCGTCGGGTGTCCTTATTGACCACGTGGCCGTGCCCGCTATCCGATTCTGGGCCGGTGGGCCCTCCAAGCGTGGCGGGGGAGGAAGTTTCATTGCTCATGTATCCACCAAGAGGTTTAGGAGTTGCATTGACTGCAACGCTGTTGCACCAGATTAGGAGGTGAGCTGTGCCACAGTCAATACCCTTCGGCTACTAATACACGACTACCGGGGCGGTCGGAGCGGGATGTAGATCAATTTCGTTGCTTGATACGAAACATGGTTGCAGCTACACGTCTGCTGACGGGCAGCTCTCACCACCGCCGGAACTTCGTTGGATGGGCGAGCGGAGCCTCGGCCTCAGTGAAGGTCCAGGCGCATCAGCACACGCGGAAAGCCATTGAGCACGGAATCGGTGTCGGCGGCTTTGGCGAAGCCGGCCTCCTCGAAAAGTTTCCGGGTACCGACATAGGCCATGGTGAGATCCACCTTCTTACCCATGTTGTCGACCGGATAGCCTTCGATGGCAACCGCGCCGTGACTGCGGGCGAACTCGACGGCACCGGCCAGCAAGCGGTGCGAGATTCCCTTGCCTCGATATCCGGGCTTCACCCGTATGCACCACACCGACCAGACGTCGACGTCGTCCACATGCGGGATCTTGCGGTTGCGGGCAAAATTCGTGTCGGCGCGCGGGTGGACAGCCGCCCAGCCCACCACCTCGTCTCCGTCGTACGCCAGCACTCCCGGCGGCGGATCCTGTCCGATGAGTTCCTTCATGAGCTTCCCGCG
>JBKPJW010000108.1:0-22400 GCA_046730875.1 Actinomycetota bacterium
GAGCCGTTGATGACGATCGGGGTGGCGCCGAGCTGTTCGGTGCCGGCCGCTGATTCCAGGCCCAGCAGACCGCCGCCGATGGTGACCGCTTTGACCTGACGGCCAAGCTTGGCGGTGAGCTCCGCGATCGCCTTGTTAATGGACCAGACGTCCTCAAGGGTGCGGTACACGTGGGTGAGTTCAGCGCCCGGTATGGGAAGGCGGGCCGCGTCCGAGCCCGTCGCGACGATGAGCTCGTCATAGGGATAGATGGTTCCTGCCGCGGTGGCGACCGTCTTGCCGGCGGCGTCGATGCTGGTGACGCGCTCGCCGGTCTTCAGGGTCAGGGCCGCGTGGTCCCACATGGAGGCGCTGCCCAGGGTGAGGTCCACATCGCTGTCGGTGAGGGCCTTGCTCAACGCGACGCGGTCGTAGGGGAGGTGTGCTTCTTCGGTGAGGACTGTGACGTCCCAGCCTTCGAGTCCGCGGGCGTGCATGGCATCGGCGAAGCGGTGCGCTGCGGGGCCGCCACCGGCCACCACAATACGGCGCGGGGCGGCGCTGGCTGCGCCCTGGTTCGGGTGGCTTGAGGGGTGTCCGGTCACGGTGGGCCTTTCGCATGGGCCGCAGACGGTGCTCTGCAGCTTGTCGTCCCAGACTAGGCAACCGGAATTTCGCTTCAGTTTCCCTTATGTTTCGTGATCTTAACTTCTGCATCACGAATGCATTTCCGGACGTGTGAGCTCTCTTTTACGCGCCGGACACATCCGGCGCGTCCGGATGAAACACCGCGGGCCTAGCTTGAATGTGTGGCCGCAGCAGCGGTTGTGCCCGTAAAGGGACGTATTAGAGAGGGGCCGGGATGACCGCCGTACTTGAAACCGCCGTACACGACCTTGAGGCTATCGCCGGATCCGCAGCCGGCTGGCACCGTGTGTGTGCCGTCGCGGACCTGGAGCCCGGCTGGGGCGAGGCCGCACTGATTTCCGGACGCCAGGTTGCCTTGTTCCGGACTGTGAACGGTGAGGTTTTCGCCGTCGACAACGAGGATCCGGCCACCGGCGCGCACGTCATGGCACGGGGCATCACGGGTTCCCGCGGCTCACGGCCGACCATTGCCTCGCCGCTGCACAAGGAGGTCTACGACCTCGAAACGGGCGAGTGCCTTGTCAACCCGGAGCTCAGCCTGCCGTCCTACCGGGCCCGCATCGTGGACGGGTTTATCGAAGTCGAGGCCTAAAGGGCCCGCTGTTATCCGAGGGCACCTGTGACCTAAAGGGCATCTGTGACCTAAAGACCCAGGGCTTCGCGGACGTCCGCAAGGACGCTGTCCAGCGCGGCGCGGGCCTCGGCCCGGGCCGCCGGCAGGTCGGCGGCCGAGTCGACACTCCGGATGACTTCCAGGTAGCACTTGAGTTTCGGTTCCGTGCCGCTGGGCCGGATGATGACGCGGCTGAGGTCCTTCGTCACATATGACAGCCCCTCGGTGGGCGGCAGGTACTCGGTGCCCACGGCCAGGTCGGTAACCACCTCGACGCCGGAGCCGCCGAACGACTCCGGCGGGCTGACGCGCAGCCGGTTCATCATCGCGTCCAGCAGGCCGAGGTCCGCCACCCGGATGCTGAGCTGGTCGCTCGCATGCAGTCCGTGCACCAGGTAAAGCTCATCGAGCGTGTCAAAGATCGACTTGCCCGCGGCCTTTGCCGCCGCCGCGAGTTCGGCGATGAGGACTGCGGCCGAAATGCCGTCCTTGTCCCGCACCAGCGACGGGGCAACGCAATAGCCCAGCGCTTCCTCGTAGCCGTAGACCAGCCCGGGCACCCGGGCGATCCACTTGAAACCGGTCAGCGTTTCTTCGTGGCCGTAACCTGCCGCGGCGGCAATCCGCGCCAGCAGCCGGGAGGACACGATCGAGTTGGCGAACACGCCGGACGGCGCCTCGCCGCCGGCGGCCAGCCGCGCCACGACATGGGCACCCAGCAGCGCCCCGACCTCGTCGCCGCGCAGCATGCGCCAGGCGCCCGTGTCCGGGTCCTTCGCGGCAACGGCCGCCCGGTCGGCGTCGGGATCGTTGGCGATCACAATGTCGGCGTCCCCGCGGGTTGCGGCCGCGAGGGCCAAATCCAGCGCCCCGGGCTCTTCGGGGTTGGGGAAGTTCACCGTGGGGAAGTCCGGATCCGGCTGCGCCTGTTCCGCAACCAGCGTGACGTCGGTGAAGCCTGCGGCGTTCAGCACCGCCACCGCCGTTTCCCCGCCCACGCCGTGCATGGGGGTCAGGACGATCTTCAGCTCGCGGGCCGGGAAGCGTTCCGGCGCCGCCAGGGCCGCGACGGCGGATTCGTAGTCTGTAGCGATGGCGGGCTCCAGCACGGTCCAGCCATCCGCGGCCAGAACGATCGAGTCGAGGTCGCCCACGGCGTCGATCTTCGCGGCGATCAGGGCATCGTAGGGCGCCACAATCTGGGCACCGCGCCCGCTTTCCTCGACCGCATGCCGGCCCAGGTACACCTTGTACCCGTTGTCCTGGGGCGGGTTGTGGCTTGCCGTGACCATGACGCCGCCGTCGCAGTCCAGTGCCCGCACCGCGTACGCGAGCAACGGGGTGGGCAGCGCGGAGGGCATGAGGAAGGTTTCGACTCCGGCGCCGGTGAGGATCGCGGCGGTTTCCCGGGCGAAAATATCGGAGTTGTAGCGGGCATCGAAGCCAACGACGGCGCGCGGCCGGGTGCCGGGGGAGGCCTGCTCGACGGCGTTCGTCAGGAAGGCGGTGACGCCGGCCGCGGCGCGGCGGACCACCACGCGGTTCATCCGGTTCGGTCCCGGACCGAGGGCAGCCCGCAGCCCGGCAGTGCCGAACTGGAGGGTCCCGCTGAAACTGTCGGCCAACTCTTGGCGGGCCGCCGCGACACCCGCATCGGTGAGGCGGATCAGCTCAGCCAGGGCAGCGGCGGTTGCGGAGTCCGGGTCCCGGTCTGCCCAGTCGCGGGCTTCGCTCAGGAGTCGGGCGAGTTCGGCATCAGAAGACGTCATAGGAACCAAACTATCGCCAATCGCGGACGATTCCTTCCCGAGCAACCGAGAGTGAAGGCTTCAGCCGCATCACGAAACCTCAAGAGGGACCTTGACACGCAAATTTCCGGACACGTAACGTCTGGAATATGAAGATGGGCCGTGGGGTGGAATGGGCCGTGCACAGCTGCGTCAACATGGCGTGGACGCCCCCCGGCGAGCCGGTCAACAGCGCCCGGCTGGCGGAGTTCTACAAGCTCCCGGCCGCCTATCTCAACAAACAGTTCCAGTCACTGGTCCGGGCCGGAGTGCTGGACTCGGTCTCGGGGCCCCGCGGCGGATTCCATTTGGCGCGCAGGCCGGAGAACATCACCGTGCTGGACATCGTCCTGGCACTCGAGGGCCAGGACCCGGCCTTCCGCTGTGAGGCCATCCTCGGAAATGTCCCGGAACCTCGGCAGGAGAACTTCGCCCGGTCATGCCTTGTCTCCCAGACCATGCGCCAGGCCGAACTCGCCTGGCGGCAGGCGCTGGCGCGCCAGAGCATCGCCGGAATCGCGGACTCGATCGAGCGGCGGTTCCCCGCGGATAAAACGAAGGTCCTGGATTACCTGGCTGCGGAGTAGCCGCAGCCGGGTAATCCAGGATCCGAGCCCAGGGCCTGAACCCGGGACCGTTCGGCAAATGATCAGAGCTTGGCGATGATCTCGGCGAGCAGCTTGGAAATGCGCGGTCCCGCGGTTTGGCCGGCCTCCAGGACTTCCCCGTGGCTGAGCGGCACCGGGCTGATCCCGGCGGCGAGGTTGGTCACCAGCGAGATGCCGAAGACCTCCATTCCGGCGTGACGGCCGGCAATGGCCTCAAGTGCAGTGGACATCCCCACCAGGTCGGCACCGATCCGCTTGGCGTACTGCACCTCGGCGGGCGTTTCGTAGTGCGGCCCCGTGAACTGGGCGTACACGCCCTCGTCCAGCGACGGGTCCACTTCGCGGGCCAGGCCCCGGATCCGCGAGGAGTACAAGTCCGTGAGGTCCACGAACGTTGCCCCTTCCAGGGGGGAGGTGGCGGTGAGGTTGATGTGATCACTGATGAGCACCGGGGTGCCGGGTTTCCAGTTTTCGTTGAGCCCGCCGCAGCCGTTGGTCAGCACCAGGGTCTTGCAGCCGGCGGCCGCGGCGGTGCGCACGCCGTGAACCACGGAGCGGACGCCCTTGCCCTCGTAGTAGTGCGTGCGCGCGCCCAGGACCAGGGCCCGCTTGCCCTCCCTGGTCAGCACCGAGCGGACGGTGCCCACGTGCCCCACCACGGCCGGGGCCAGGAAGCCGGGGATGTCGGCGGCGGACAGGGTGGCGGTGGTCTCGCCGATCAGTCCGGCGGCGTTGCCCCAGCCCGATCCGAGGACCAGCGCGACGTCGTGGGTCTCGACGCCTGTCTCTGCAGCGATGTAGTCGGCGGCGGCGCGGGCGGCGTCGAAGGGATCCGTGTTGAGGAATTCTGTTGTACTCACCGGTACAAGTTATCGCGGGCGGTGCCTGCTGCCCAGCACCCCGGTCGAGACCCGTGGCGGCCCGGTTCTTGGTGGCTCCGGTCCGTATGGTGGACAATGGGTGATTGTGACTACGCATCCTGACTTCAGCTCACCCCGCATCGCAATTCTCGGCGGAGGCCCCGGTGGCTACGAGGCCGCCATGGTCGCCGCCTCGTTGGGGGCGCAGGTCACCATCATCGAGCGGGCGGGACTCGGCGGCTCCGCGGTGCTGACCGACGTCGTACCCTCCAAAACCCTGATTGCCACGGCGGACCTGATGACCCGCATGGCTGAGGCGGGGGAGCTGGGCGTCAAGTTCGACGTCGACGGCGGCGACTTTGCCCCGGCGATGCGCGCGGACCTCAAGCACATCAACGACCGCGTGCTGAACCTGGCGCGGAAGCAGTCGGAGGACATCCGGGCCGGACTGGAACACAATAACGTCCGGATCCTGATCGGCTCCGGCAAGCTGCTGGACAACCACACCATTGAGGTCCTGACCGTCGACGGGACCGAAACGGTGGAAGCGGATACCATCCTGCTCGCCGTCGGCGCCCACCCGCGCGAGCTGCCCACCGCGCGGCCGGACGGCGAGCGCATCCTGAACTGGGCCCAGATCTACAACATGGACGAACTCCCCGAGGAGCTCATCGTGGTGGGTTCCGGTGTCACGGGCGCGGAGTTTGCCTCGGCCTACAACGGCCTGGGTTCCAAGGTCACCCTGATTTCCAGCCGCGACCGGGTGCTGCCGGGCTCGGACACGGACGCCGCCGAGGTTCTCGAGGGCGTGTTCGAACGCCGCGGGCTGACCGTCCTCTCCCGCGCCCGCGCCGAGACCGTGGAGCGCACGGACGACGGCGTCGTGGTCACCCTCGGTGACGGCTCCAAGGTGACCGGCAGCCACTGCCTCGTCTGCGTCGGCTCCATCCCGAACACGGCCGGAATCGGCCTCGAGGAAGCCGGCGTCGCGGTCACCGAGAGCGGCCACATCAAGGTCGACGGCGTCTCGCGCACCACCGCCCCGAACATCTACGCCGCGGGCGACTGCACCGGTGTCCTGGCGCTGGCCTCCGTGGCCGCAATGCAGGGCCGGATCGCCGTGGCGCACTTCCTGGGCGACGCCGTCATGCCCATCAAGCTGCACCAGGTGGCGTCCAACATCTTCACCTCACCCGAGATCGCATCGGTTGGCGTGTCCGAGGCCGAGATCGAATCCGGCAAGTACCAGGGCGACATCATCAAGCTGTCCCTGCGCAGCAACGCCCGCGCCAAGATGCGCAACCACCGCGACGGCTTCATCAAGATCTTCGCCCGCAAAGGCTCCGGGACCGTCATCGGCGGGGTGGTGGTGGGCCCGAACGCCTCCGAGCTGATCTTCGCGATCTCGATCGCCGTGACCCAGAAACTTCACGTCGACGACGTCGCCAGCACCTTCACCGTCTACCCGTCGCTGAGCGGCTCCATCTCCGAAGCGGCACGGCGGCTCCACGTTCACATGTGAGAAAAACGGAGGCGGCAGTCATGGAGAGTCCCCGCGCGGTTGTTGACGCCATGGAGCAGAATCCCGCCCTGCCCTCCGGCCCGGAAGAGTGCTTTGCCGGCTACGGCGTGATGGGCGTTCCGTTCAGCTCCGGATACGTCCTGGCCCTGCGGCATTTTGCGGCCTCCTCCATAGGCCCGGCGTACACCTCGGTCTGGATCCGTGATCCTGCCGGCGTCTGGACGATGCGCAGCACCACCGGCCCCGGGGCCTCCTGCCCCCGCTATTTCGGCAGCGCCCTCGGAGCGGCGTCGACGGGCGGGATCTCCATCCGGTGGCGCAACGGCTACTCCTTCAGCGTGGTGGCCGGAGACGGGATGGACCTGAGCTGGGACCTGACGCTGGCAGCGACGCCGGTCACCCGGTTTCTGTCGGCCGTATCCGGTCGCGTCCCGGAGCGGCTGTGGCGCAGCCGGACATTGCTGCGCGCCATGGGGGCTCTCGCCGGGCCGCTGCTGGGGGCGGGACACATCGGCTTGACGGGCAGGGTTCCCAACGGCCAAAGCTTTGGGGCGCGCCCGCGGCGGATGTGGTTTGTCCGCGAAAGCACAGCAAGCCTGAAGGGGCACAGCCTGGGACACGTTTCCGCCCTGCCCGTTCAGGACAGGCTCGGGGACTTCTGGATCCCTCAGCGCGGCATCTTCATAGTTGGCTCGTCCGTGTTCGAACCCTTCGACCCCGGCACGCATCTCGCAGCGGGGAAATGATCAGAAGCCGGTCCCGCGGGAAGGGCCTCCGCGGGACCTTCGGCCGTACCGCGATCCAGACAGGCGCGAACATCATGGACCATGGCGCAGATCTACATCGCATTCGGGAGCGTTGAAGGACAGACGGCCCAGATTGCCGAGTACATGGCCGAGCTGATCCGGGCGCACGGGCACTGGGCAGAGACCGCGGATCTGAAAGATTCCGGAGATACTCTTCCGAGCGGCTTCGACGCCGTTATCGTCGCGGCTTCGGTTCACATGGGCAAGCACGAGGGCCACGTCACGGACTTTGTGAAAAAGAACCGCGGCGAACTCGAGCGTCTGCCCTCTGCCCTGGTTTCCGTAAGCCTGGCCGCCCACGGAGACGAGGAAAACGCGGAGGGCTACGTGGAGAAGTTCGAGGAGGATACGGGGTGGCGGCCCGGGCACGTGGGGCTGTTCGCCGGCGCGCTGCTCTACACTCACTACGGCTTCATCAAGAGGCACCTGATGAAGAACATCGCCAGCAGCAAGGGCTCCCCGGACACGGACACTTCCCGGGACTACGTCTACACCGAGTGGGACGGCGTCCAGCGCTTCACCGAGGATTTCCTGGCGCGGCTGGCCCGCCCGCCGGGTGGCATGTAGAGCTGCCGCGGGTAAAGCTCAGGCGCAGGGCTCAGGAGCAGGCGTAGGGCGGCACCGTGTAGCCGGGGGCAAACGGCCGGAACCAGTGCTCGAAACTCAGCTCCCCGGCGTCAGCGCCGTCACCGGAATACGGCGCATCGCCGCCGGCGTCGTCGTCGGGGTACAGCGCTTGGCTGTCAGCACCCTCCAAGAGGACTTCCTCGACGTCGGCGCGCCAGTCCTCCCGAAGGTCCAGTTCGTAGATGTCTTCGGTGATTTCCGCCTGGTCCAGCAGGCAGCGGACGGCCAGTTCCGCCGCCAGGCATCCGGGGGCGGTCCAGCCCCGCACGAGGGACGCGGTGACGTCGGCAGCGACGACGATGAACTTCTGGGTGAACTTCGCGTCGTAGCTGGCGGCGAACTGCGGCGGCAGGGAAGACAGGACCGAGGTCCCGGCAATAGCGGCCGGCGTAACACCCTCCAGGGTGCTGAGCGTTCCGAGATCGCGGAACAGCTGGTCGATCAGGATGCTCGAGGAGTTCCACAGAAGCCCGGCCAGCAGGCGGGTCTGGCTCACAGCCTTTTGACGGTCCGACGGTGAAACCGCTGCCATTTCGGCCAGATCTTCCGGATCAAATTGAAGCCGCTGCTCGGCCGTCATGTCGTCCGGGTGCGGGTCGAGTCCCAGCAGTTCCAGGCTCAGTCCGGTGAGTTTCCCGGCGTCGGCCAGCAGTTCTTCAGTGATGTCGTCGTCGTCGGCGCTCATGGCCCCGATGCTACCCGCCGTTTGTGCGTGGCCCGATTCGCGTTACGCGGCAGGGTAACGGGCCGTTCTCAGGCGGCAGCGGCCCGCTGCCCGCCCGGTGCCGTGCTTCCGCGGACCAGCCGGGCGGCGACGAGGTAGCTGATTCCCGAGATCAGGGGCACCACGCTGGCCGCGATGAGCGAACCGACCGGACCGGACCTTGCGATGAGCGTGATTAAGAGCGGCAGCACGCCCAAGGCTACGAGCAGCCAGCCGGCCAGCGCGGTCCGGTGCAGGCCGAGTACGGCGGCCGGGAAGGCCAGCGCCACGACACTGACTGCTATGACCGGTCCGTTTTCACTAACGAAGTTGCGCAAGCCGGCCGGGTCGAAGGCCAGCCATATGCAGGCTGCGATGAAGGCGGATGCCAGAGCCAGCAGCAGGGGAGCGGTGGGGGCCGGCCAGAACCAGGCCGAGACCGCCAGGATGAGCATCGGCACCACCCAGGCGAGGGTGAGCAGCCACCCGGCATTGCCGCCCGGATCCTGCAGTGAGTCGCCGACAATGACGATTGCCGCCAGGACCGTGAATACCGCCATGATGGCCGCCCCCGTGCGCGTCAGCACCGCTGCGCGCTGCTGCGGATCCTTCTCGCGCGTCATGACCAGAACGACGGCGAGTACAACGATCGCGCCGAGCGCCAAAATGACCGGTTCGTTCATGGGATGCCTCCTGCTATGGAACGGAGCCTATGTCCATTGCAGCCACGCCCCGGCTGCCGTGCCAAGGGGAGAAAGGCCCACTTGGGACCAGAGGACGGGCAATCGGGGGAATAAGACCTCTTTTCCCGGCGTGTCGCCTATGCGATAGTGTCGCCATGTTCCTTTTCGTGCTATTGGCCATCTTTTTGCTGGTCTTGTTTTGGCAATACATCTTGGCTGGGCTCGGCCTTTGGGTGGTCTTGCTCATTACGCGCGCCGTGATCAATTGGACCGTGGCCGACACGAGGCCTAGGTACCCCCGGGAACCCGTCCGGACCCGGCCTGTTTCTAGGTCTGTCCAGTCCCGGCCTGTGACCCGGCCCGTCCAGACCCGGCCCACGGCCAAGCCCAAGTCCAAGCCTGCCCGCGAGCTGCCTGCGCCCGACTATCTGCCCAGATGGACTGCCACCCGCCGGCAGGAAACCGGCCGCGAGCATGCACAGTGGCAGGAGACGTTCGACAACGCAGCGCAGTAAAAGCCGCCTACCCGAACTCATGCAAGGGCCCGGTCCGCGCTAGCGCTGCCCGGGCTCTCCCGGCGCGGGCGGGTACTGGCCCTGTTGTGGATACTGGCCCGGCTGTGACTGGGGCGGGTACTGGCCCTGCTGTGGATACTGACCCTGCTGCATTGGCTGCGACTGGGGTGGATACTGGCCCTGCTGTGGGTGCTGCCCCGGCTGCGGCGGGTAGGGCTGGCCCTGCTGCTGGCTCGGCTGCGGTTGCTGGGACGGGTAGGGCTGGCCCTGGGGGTACGGGAACGGAGCCTGCCCCTGGGGATGTTGTACCGGAGCGTACGGCGGCTGCCCGGGTATCCGGGCGTAACGGGTCAACAGATCCTCTTCGCGTGCCCTGGCGCGGGCTTCGACGGCCCGGGCGGAGAAGAACCGCTGGTGCCCGAGGTAGACCACCACGAAGAGTCCCACGGCGACGGAGAAGAACGCAACCGCCGTCACACCCGACGTCAGGCCCCGCATCAGGCCGTAGATGAGAGTCAGCAGGCCGCCGATGAGGAACCCGCCGGCAAACAGTGGCTTCCTCGATTCAGTCCAGATGCTGGCCCCCAGGATCAAGAGAGCCGAGACGAGCGCCGCGATGGTGACGTTGCGGTTGTAGTCGCGCACCGCGGCTTGATGGGCGTCGATGGCCGCCTCCCTGGCCGCGGTGCCCAGACCGGCCATCGAGGGCAGCTCAGGGGCTGGATAGAACGTGGCGATGCCGAGGCCGACGAAGAGCACAATGATGATGCCCAGGCCGATCGAGTACAGGACGCGCAGGGATTTTTCGGTCATACGCCTATCATGCATAGGCGCTCAGTCAGGGACGAGCAGGCGCGCCTCTTGCTGGCCCAACCTGGTCGCCGTCAGCCACGCCGCTATCCTCAGTCCACCGCAGCGTCAGCCTTTCCCGTCTTCAGGCAACGGCTCCCTGAAAGTGGGCCTCGATGATCCCCTTAATGTCGTCGTGGCAGCCGCCGCAACCGGTGCCGGCGCGGGTGGCGGCGGATATCTCGGGCACGGTGCCGCATCCCTCGGTGGCCGCGGCGGCAATCGCCGTCCCGCTGACGCCCGCGCACCGGCAGACCGTCCGCGACGGGTCCGCGGCCCCCGCAGCGGCGGGCTGGTCGGGTCCGTCCAGGCGCAGCAGCAGGGACCTGTCGGCGGGCAGTTCGGCGCCGCGCTCGAACAGCTGCACGAGCTCGGCCGAGGTGCGGGGCATGCCCACGGCCACGAGGCCTTCGAGCACACCGGCGCGGGTGGTCATCTTGACGTAGCGGCCGTGCTCGGGATCGGCCCACTGCGCGATCTGCAGGCGCGGGCGGCCGTTCACGGCACCGGCGGTCAGAGCTTCCTCGTCCCAGGGGTCTGCGGAGACGTCCCCGGCCACGGCCATGTTCATGCCCCGGGCTTTGAGGACAATGACGCCGGGCTTCTCCATGGGCAGCTCAGGCAGCGACTCGGCCGCCTCCACCGAACCGCCCTCGAGGGAACTGTCGCCGGAACCGTCGGCGGTTCCCTCGGAAAGGAGGGTCAGGTACTCGGCCAGCCATTCAGCCTGGCGCCAGCCAGGACCGACCAGGCCGGACGGTCCGCGGGCGGTCCGGCACTCACCGCAGGAGGGATCCGGGCAGCGGACTTCGGCGCAGTCGCCGATGGCGAAAATGTGGGGCTCGTGGTGCGCCCGGAGTTTGTGGTCCACCAGGATGCCGGTGGCCGTGGACAGCCCGCAACCCTCGGCCAGTTCCACGCGGGGGCGGACACCGCAGGAGAGCACCAGCAGGTCGCCGTCGATCGCTGAACCGTCCTCGAGCAGCAGGGCGGAGAATCCGCCGTCGGGAGCGTTGTGTTCCACTCCGGTGGAGCGCGCATTGCCGGCCATGCGGACGCCGCAGTTGCGCATGCTGGCCGCGAGCACCGCGCCGCCGCCGCGATCGATGTTCCGTCCGAGCGGGTGCGGGCCGTTGTGGACCACGGTCACCGTGGCGCCCTCCTCGGCTGCGGCCAGGGCCGTCTCCAACCCGAGGACGCCGCCGCCCAGCACCACAACGCGCTTGCCGCCGGAGACGGCCTCACGCAGGACGGCCGCATCGCTCAGGTCGCGCAACGCGGTCACGCCGGCGGGCAGCACGGGGTGGGCCGGGTCCGGGTTGAGCCCGGTGAGGTTGGGGATCACGGGACGGGAGCCCGTGGCGAACACCAGGCGGTCGTAGTGCGGTGTGCTGCCGTCGGTGAGGATCACCTGCTGACGGGCGCGGTCCACCCGGCGGACGCGGACGCCAAGGCGTACGTCCACGCCGTCGGCGATCAGCGCTGCGGCGTCGGAGAGCGCCAGCGCCCCGGCGGTGGTGCGGCCTACGCCAAGGTCGGCCACCAGCACGCGGTTGTACGCGGCGTCGGATTCTTCGCCGATCACCGTCAGGTGAGCGAGTCCGCTGCGCACTGCGGGCAGCAGCTCATCAACCAGCCGCGCGGCAACCGGACCAAAGCCAACAATTACTATCTGCTCACTCATGAGGCCTCCGATGTCTGAAGAACGCTGCTCTGTTGTGCGTTTGCGGCCACCCGGACCCACACCTTGTTGAATTTGAACTCGGGCATTCCGGAAATGGGATCCGTTGCAGCCTCCGTCAGGCGGTTGGCGCTCTCGAGTTCAGGGAAGTGAAACGGCAGGAAAACCGTCTCGGGCCGGATCGCCGTGCTGAGCTCGGCCCGGCAGAGCACTTCGCCGCGCTCGTTGGCGACCGACACGAACGAGCCGTCCGTGATGCCCATGGACTCGGCGGCGGCGGGATGGATCTGCATTTTGGCCTCCGGCTGGGAGGCAAGCAGCTCCGACACGCGGCGCGTCTGCGCCCCGGACTGGTAGTGCTCCAACAGGCGGCCGGTGATGAGCGTCATGGATTTGGCACGCGGGGCTGTGATATCCCGGTCGGGGTTTGCTGCCGGAGTACGACGGCGGCGCGGCGCCACCGCCGTCATGACCGCCTTGCCGTCGGCGTGGGCAAAGCCGCCCAGGAAGAGGCGCGGAGTGCTGGTGCCGCCGGCCGGGAAGGGCCAGTAGGCGGCCTCGCCGCGGTCCAGCATCGCGTAGTCGATGCCGGAGTAGTCAGCGAGCCCGCCGGCCGAGGCCAGGCGCAATTCTTCAAAGACGGTCTCGGGGTCCTCGCTGTAGGTGGACGGAGCCTCGAGCAGTTCAGCCAGCCGCGCCATGATCCACAGTTCGCTGCGGGCACCGGCGGGCGGCTGCAGTGCCCGGCGGCGGCGGAGGACACGTCCCTCGAGGTTGGTGAGGGTGCCTTCCTCCTCTGCCCACTGGAGCACCGGCAGGATGAGGTCGGCCTCGGCCGCGGTCTCGGAAACGAAGAAGTCGCAGACCACCAGGAAATCCAGGCTGCGGAGCCCGGCTATGACGGCGTTGGCATCGGGGGAGGCAACCGCGATGTTGGAGGCGTGCACGAAGAGGCACCGGACGCCGTCGGGCTGTCCGAGGGATTTCAGGAGCTGGACGGCGGGCAGGCCGGGACCGGGGATGAGGGATTCAGGCACGTCCCAGACCTTGGCCATGTGGGCGCGGGCGGCGGGGTCGGTGATCTTGCGGTATCCCGGGAGCTGGTCGGCCTTCTGGCCGTGTTCGCGGCCGCCCTGGCCGTTGCCCTGGCCGGTGAGGGTGCCGTAGCCGCTGCGGCTGGAGCCGGGCAGGCCAAGCAGCAGGCTCAGGTTGATGGCGGCGGTGGCGGTGTCCGTGCCGTCGACGTGCTGTTCCACGCCGCGGCCGGTGAGGATGTAGCTGCCGCCCTTGGTGGCGCCGTGGGCCAGCCTGCGGGCCGTCTCGCGGATCAGGTCCGCGGGCACTCCGGTCAGGGACTGGACGCGTTCGGGCCAGAAGGCGTTGACGCTGCGGGCCAGGGCTTCGAAGCCGCTGGTGCGCGTCCGGATGAAGTCGGTGTCCGCCAGGCCTTCGTGGATCACCACGTGCGAGAGGCCCAGGAGGAGGGTGAGGTCGGTGCCCGGCAGGGGCTGGAGGTGCAGGCCGCCGCCGTCGGACGTGAAGGCAGCGGTGGCGGAGCGGCGGGGGTCGACGACGATCAGCCCGCCGGCGTCGCGCGCTCCCTGCAGGTGCTGCACGAAGGGGGGCATGGTCTCGGCGACGTTGGAGCCGAGCAGCAGGATGGTGCTGGCGCCGTCGAGGTCCTCCAGCGGGAACGGGAGGCCGCGGTCGACGCCGAAGGCCCTCATGCCGGCTGCGGCGGCGGAGGACATGCAGAACCGGCCGTTGTAGTCGATCCGTGAGGTTCCCAGGGCCAGTCGGGCGAATTTGCCGAGCTGGTAGGCCTTCTCGTTGGTCAGCCCGCCGCCGCCGAATACGCCGACGGCGTCCGCACCGTAGCGGGCGCGGGTGTCCTTTACGGCTGTGGTGATGAGGTTCAGGGCATCATCCCAGCTGACCGGGCGGTGGACGCCGTCGGAGCCCTTCAGCATGGGCTCGGTGACGCGGCCGGGGTGGCTCAGCAGCGAGGCGGACGTCCAGCCCTTGCGGCACAGCCCGCCGCGGTTGGTGGGGAAGTCCCGTCCGGACACTTCCAGGAGGGGCACAGCGGGTGCAGGCGCTGCGCCTGCGGCTGACGCGTTCGGAACGGGTGGAGCCGGCACGGGGTCTGACCCCGGCTGGACAGCCGGGGTCAGAGCCGCTGGAGACCTCAGCGTCATGGCGCACTGCAAGGCGCAGTAGGGGCAGTGCGTATCGGCGCTTTTGGTCATGTTAGACGTGTCCCATCGCATTTCGGTTGGCGTTGCGGATGTAGAAGAACCAGCAGACAACCAGCATCAGTACGTAGGCGCCCACGAATCCGTAGAACGCCGGGGTGTAGGAGCCGCTGGCCGTGTTCGAGGCGTTCAGTACCTGCGGGATGACGAATCCGCCGTAGGCGCCGATGGCCGAGATCAGGCCCAGGGCCGAGGACGCGAGCCGCTGGGTGGTTATCGTGCTGGCGCCTGACTTTGCTGCCCGGCTGGAGGTGGCGAAGATGATGGGGATCATCCGGTACGTTGCACCGTTTCCGAAGCCGCTGGCGGTGAAGAGCAGCAGGAACAGGCCCAGGAACAGCCAGAAGTTCTTCAGCGGCAGCGTCCAGACCATGGTGAGGGTGATGACGGCCATGGCGGCGAAGGCTGTAACGGTCATCCGGGCGCCGCCCATGCGGTCCGCCATGCGTCCGCCGTAGGGACGGGCCAGCGAGCCGACCAGCGGGCCGAGGAAGGCAAGGGACAGGGCTACGGTGCCGACGCCGATCGAGGAGAAAGCCGGGAAGTAGTCCTTGATGAGCTTGGGGAACACACCGGCGAAGCCGATGAAGGAGCCGAAGGTGCCGATGTACAGCAGCGCCATGACCCACAGGTGCGGTTCCTTGAGCGCGGCGAGCGAGCCCGCGACATCACCCTTGGCGCTGGTGAGGTTGTCCATGTACTTCCAGGCGCCGAACGCGGCGAGCAGGATCAGCGGGACCCACATGAGGCCCGCTACGGGCAGGTTGACGGTGCCGGCGGCCAGGAGGGTGATGGCAATCGGAACGGCCAGCTGTGCGACGGCGGCGCCAAGGTTTCCGCCGGCGGCGTTCAGGCCCAGGGCCCAGCCCTTTTCGCGGGCCGGGTAGAAGAAGGTGATGTTGGCCATCGAGCTGGCGAAGTTGCCGCCGCCGAAGCCGGCGAGGGCCGCCACCAACAGCATGGTGCCGAACGGGGTCTCCGGGTTGGAGACGCACATGGCCAGGCCGATTGAGGGGATGAGCAGCAGTAGGGCCGAGACGATGGTCCAGTTGCGGCCGCCGAAGCGCGGCACCATGAACGTGTAGGGGATCCGCAGCGTGGCGCCCACCAGGCTGGGCATGGAGATCAGCCAGAAGATTTCCGAGGTGGTGAAGGTGAAGCCGGCCGCGGGGAGCTGTACCACCACGATTGACCAGAGCTGCCAGACCACGAAGCCAAGGAACTCGGCGAAGATGGACCAGTTCAGGTTGCGCCGGGCTATGGAGCGGCCGGCCGACTCCCACTGCTCCTTGTTTTCTGCGTCCCAGTTGGCGATCCAGCGGCCGGGCCGGTGGTCGAGGGTAAGGGTGCCGGTACGGGCGGCATCGGCATCTGCGGTGCCGATTGCGGCGGTGCGTTCTGCAGTCACTTAGGAGACCTCCTTGGGGGGTGTTGTCCTTCCAAGGTAGGGAATCCGCGTTTCGGGGACGGTCGCGGTTTATTAACGCGCTGTGACTTTTGCCTATCGGGGCTTTTATTACGGTGTGAGAATAGGTGTGACGACCGCCACGTGAGACGACGACACGGGGTCCAAATAACGGACTATTTGTCCATTGACTGGACGGCGGGAACTATTATCGGACATATACGAATCCTCACCGGGCGGTACCGGGGCATCGGGCTCTGGGATATCCGTCCGGTCCTCATGAAAGCGTTACTACATGTCATCCACAGCAACCTCCGCGGAGCATGGGTCCGCCGGGCCGGTGAACTCGCGCGGTCGCGTGATTGTCGCCAGCCTGATCGGCACCACCGTCGAGTTCTATGACTTCTACGTGTACGCCACTGCAGCCGTGCTGGTCTTTCCCTCGCTGTTCTTCCCGGCGCAGAACGAGACCACCCAGCTGCTCAGCTCGTTCGCCGTGTTCGGCGTCGCGTTCATCGCCCGCCCGCTCGGCTCGATCGTCTTCGGCCACTTCGGTGACAAGTTCGGCCGCAAGGGCACGCTCGTAGCCTCGCTGCTGACGATGGGTATTGCCACCTTCCTGATCGGCTGCCTGCCGACGGCGACCGTCCCGGGCTGGGGCTTCTGGGCCCCGGCGCTCCTCGTGGTCATGCGCTTCTTCCAGGGCCTTGCCCTCGGTGGCGAATGGAGTGGTGCGGCGCTGCTGGCCACCGAGAACGCCCCCGCGAACAAGCGCGCCATCTACGGCACCTTCCCGCAGCTGGGTGCCCCGATCGGCTTCATCATCGCCAACGTGATCTTCCTGGTCTTCAGCTACACCCTGTCGCCGACGGCCTTCATGGAGTGGGGCTGGCGCGTGCCGTTCCTGCTCAGCGCCGTCATGGTGATCATCGGCCTGTACGTCCGGCTCAAGCTGATCGAAACGCCCGCGTTCACCAAGGTCATCGAATCCAAAGAGGTCGCTAAGCTGCCTCTTGCCCGGGTCTTCAAGACCAGCTGGCGCCACCTGATCCTGGGCACGTTCATCATGCTCGCCACGTACGTGCTCTTCTACCTGATGACCACCTTCACGCTCACCTACGGAACCCGTGCCTCCAGCCTGGATGCCGCCAAGGCCGCAGCAGAGAAGGCGGGCAAGCCGATGACCGAGGCCGCGGCCGCCGCGTTCGTCCCCGGTCTGGGCTACACCCGCAACGACTTCCTCTGGATGCTGATTGTCGGCGTCGTGTTCTTCGGCATCTTCACGCTGATCTCCGGACCGCTGGCCGAGAAGTACGGCCGCCGCAAGATGCTGATCGCCGTTACCGCCGGCATCCTGGCCTTCGGCCTGCTGTTCGTTCCGCTGTTCAGCGCCGGGTTCGTGGGCACTATGGCGCTGCTGATCCTCGGCTTCTCCCTGATGGGCCTGACCTTCGGGCCCATGGGTGCGCTGCTGCCGGAGCTGTTCCCGACGAACGTCCGGTACACGGGTTCGGCCATCAGCTACAACTTCTCCAGCATCCTGGGCGCTGCGGTAGCTCCGTTCATTGCCGTCTGGCTCTGGGAAGTGGGGAAGGGCAGCCCGGCGCTGGTCGGTGTCTACCTGGCCGTCATGGCGGTACTGACGCTGATTGCCCTGTTCGTGAGCAAGGAAACCCGAGACCTCGATTACGAGAACAACGTCGCCTAGGCATCTCCGTCCAGCTCTCTCCCGTAATGCAGAAAGCCCGGTGTGTTCGATGAACACGCCGGGCTTTCTGCGTAGCACGCGGGGTTTCTAGCTGGCGTAGCGCTCCACGAAGTTCCGCAGGATTTTCATCGGCTCCGTTGCGGTGAACCGCCGGGCGTCTTCCATGAGCATTTCGGCCGATTCCGGCGGGAAGTAACCGGCGTGACGGTAGATGTCGATCCTCGTGACCAGCCCTTCGGCGTCGAGCTCGGGGTGGAACTGCGTGGCGTAGAGGTTGGTCTTGATCCGGAACATGTGCACCGGGCAGGCGGCCGAACTCGCCAGGAGCACCGCGTGGGAGGGCAGGACGGTGCAGGCTTCCTTGTGGCCGGTGAAGGCCGTGAAACTTTCCGGCAGTCCGCGCAGGAGGGGATCCTGCAGCCCCTCGGCGGTCAGCTTGATGGTCACGCCGCCGAGGCCTTCGCCGTACGTACGGTCGATCACGGCGCCCTGGTGCCGTCCGAGCGTACCGACGCCATAGCAGGCGCCCAGAAACGGGAAGTCCTCGGCCACGATCCTGTCCAGCAGCCCTGCGAGTTCGCGCTCCACCCGATGCTGGGCGGCGCTCTTTTGCTCGGCCGGGTCGCTGGAGGTGAAGGGACTTCCGCCCACGATGACGCCCGAATAGTCGGACAGCTCCAGGTCGGGCAGCGGGGCGGCTTCCATCCGGATGCGGTGCAGCTGCTCCGGCTTGAGTCCGCAGTAGCGAAGATAGGCGTCGTATTCTTCCTCGGCGGCGGTGTCTTCCGCGCGCGAGGCCAGGAGCAGGAATGGCTTCACACACCAAGTCTCTACCGGCCGGTCACGGAGGCGCCAGAGGCGCGCCCCGTGACCGGCGGCGTCTAACTTTTCTACTGGCTGCTATGCGCCGTCTTCGATCATGGCGATCACGGCGCCGGCGGACACAGTCTCGCCGGCCGCGGCGGTGAGGCCGGTCACGATCCCGGAGCGGTGCGCGGTGAGCGGCTGTTCCATCTTCATTGCTTCCAGGACGACGACGAGATCGCCTTCGCCGACGGTGTCGCCCTCCGAGACGGCCACCTTCACGATGGTCCCCTGCATGGGCGATGTCAGCGCGTTGCCGCTCGCGGCGGCGGTGGCGCCGCCACCGCGGGAGCGCTTCTTGGTCTTGGCCTGCTTGGCGCCGCCTGTGTTGCTGACCGAACCCAGGGAGGCCGGCAGGACCACCTCGAGGCGCTTTCCGCCGACCTCGACGACGACGCGCTGGCGGTCGCCGGCGTCGGCCGCTTCAGCCGCGGTCCCGGTGGGCGTCCAGGCCGGAATGTCGTTGACGAAGGCCGTCTCGATCCAGCGGGTGTGCACCTTGAAGGCGCCGTCGGCCGGTGCGAAGTCGGGGTTGGACACAACCGCGAGGTCGAACGGGATGACGGTGGGGATGCCTTCCACCACCATCTCCTCAAGCGCCCGCTGGGACCGCTGCAGGGCCTGGGTGCGGGTGGCGCCGGTGACGATCAGCTTGGAGAGCATGGAGTCGAAGTTCCCGCTGATGACATCGCCCTGCTCCACGCCGGAATCGATGCGGATGCCGGGGCCGGTGGGGTTTTTCAGTGTGGTGATGGTGCCGGGGGCGGGCATGAAGTTCCGGCCCGGGTCTTCGCCGGTGATGCGGAATTCGATCGAGTGTCCGCGGACCTCCGGGTCGCCGTAGCCGAGCTCTTCGCCGCAGGCCAGCCGGAACTGTTCACGGACGAGGTCGATTCCGGTGACCTCCTCTGAGACGCAGTGCTCCACCTGCAGGCGGGTGTTGACCTCGAGGAAGGAAATGGTGCCGTCCTGGCCGACCAGGAATTCGCACGTGCCGGCGCCGAGGTAGCCGGCCTCCTTGAGGATGGCCTTGGACGATTCGTAGAGGCGCCGGTTCTGCTCCTCGGTGAGGAAGGGCGCCGGGGCCTCCTCGACAAGTTTCTGGTTGCGGCGCTGAAGCGAGCAGTCGCGGGTCGAAACGACCACCACATTGCCATGGGCGTCGGCGAGGCACTGGGTCTCGACGTGCCGGGGCGCGTCCAGGAAGCGCTCGATGAAGCATTCGCCACGGCCGAAGGCGGCGATGGCCTCGCGCACGGCGGATTCGAAGAGTTCGGGGATTTCCTCGCGGGTGCGGGCCACCTTGATGCCGCGTCCGCCGCCGCCGAAGGCCGCCTTGATGGCGACGGGCAGGCCGAACTTGTCCACGAATTCGAGGATTTCCTCGGCGGATTCCACCGGGTCCGCGGTCCCGGGGACCTGCGGGGCACCGACCTTTTCGGCGATGTGGCGTGCCTGGACCTTATCGCCCAGGGCGGAGATTGCCTCGGGGGAGGGGCCGATCCACGTGATGCCGGCATTGATCACCTTGGCGGCGAACTCGGCGTTCTCGGCCAGGAACCCGTAGCCGGGGTGGATGGCGTCTGCGCCGGACTGGCGGGCGGCATCGAGGATCTTGTCCATCACGAGGTAGGACTCCGCGGCAGTGTTGCCGCCAAGGGCGTAGGCCTCGTCGGCGAGGCGGGCGTGCAGCGCGTCGCGGTCAGGATCCGCGTAGACGGCTACCGAGGTGATGCCCTCGTCGCGGGCGGCGCGGATGATGCGCACCGCAATTTCTCCACGGTTGGCGATCAGCACCTTGGTGAGCCGGCGGGTGCCCGCTGCTGTATCTGACTGCGTTGATCCCGGCACGGTGGGTGCGGACTGCTCCGAATTTGCTGACAAGGCGTCTCCTTCTTTCCTTCAGGGAGCCTAGCGCGGTTTTGTGGGTTCCGCCGATATTACTTGCGGATTCCGCGCGTAAATGGCCCCTCCTTTGTAGGGTTGCCACAAAGCGGGGCGAATTGGCTCACTCCGCTCCCACTCGAGTCGCGGCTCGGCGATTACTTGGCAACTCACTCAGCCCGGACGTCCGCCGGGTCCACAGCCCCGCCGGTCCAGAGTTCGGTGATCCCCACCTGTGCCTGGCTCAGCAGCGAGCGGAGGGTGGAGATGGAGAGCCCGACGACGGTGTGCGGGTCGCCGTCGACCTTGCGGATGAACGCCCCGCCGTAGCCGTCGATCGTGAAGGAGCCGGCGCACTGCAGCGGCTCACCGGTGGCGATGTAGGCATCGATTTCCTCAGTGCTCATCTCCATGAAATGCACTTCGGCGGAGGTCACCGACCCCAGGGTGGCACCCGAGCCGCGCGCGGTGATGTCGCCGTCGCCGTCTTGTCCGCTGTCTGTGGCTTCGCCTTCGGCGCCGGTGTCGGCATCCTGCTCATCGGCGTCGGTGTCGCGGCAGTCCACCAGCCAGTGGCCGGTGTGCAGCACCCCCATGCTGCCGCTCATGCGGAGCATGCGCTCACGGGCGACGTCGGCGGTGTAAGGCTTGCCGTGTGCCTCGCCGTCGAACTCGAAGACCGAGTCGCAACCGATCACGATGGCGCCCTCCGCCTCCGGCAGCGAGGCGACGGCCTCGGCCTTGGCCCGGGCGAGCAGAAGGGCGGTGTCGTGCGGGTCCGTCACGCCGTAGCGGGCCTGGACGGCGTCCTCGTCCACGTCTGAGACGAGGACCTCGTGCCGGATCCCGGCGTGGCTGAGCAGCTTGGTGCGGGCGGGGGACTGGGAGGCAAGAATGAGACGGGTCACGGTTCCAAGCCTAGTTGACGGGGCCGGAGGGGAACGGTTCCGGTGCAGTGGCGGCTGCGTGGCAGCGGGTGAAGGCTCCTCGGTGCACCTGCAATCTTGGTGCACCTGCAAGATGCTCCCATAGTCGTCAAATCCCGTGCGGGGTAAGGTGACGTCGTGCTCGCGATGAAGCTGACGGTGCAAATAGGCTGGATCTGCCTCGCGATCGTTAGCTTGGCCATCCTCGTGTTTGGTGTCGTGGTCGCGGTCGTTCCGATGGGTGAGGACGCTGCCTTGTATCGTGCGAACGGTCTCGCCTCGACCGGACTCGGCCTTTTCGGTGCGCTGATCGTTCTTGTGCCGTATCGGCGCATCGAGCGGTGGGCGTGGTGCGCTCTCTGGTTCTACCCCGTTTTCTGGCTTGCCCACCTGCTAGGAAACCTCCCGCCGGGCACGGATCACATTCACCAGGTCGTCTTCATCGCCCTCTCGCTGATCGGACTCGTGCTCCCTGCCCGCGTCTTCTTCCCGCCGCGTAGCAGCGCAGCAGGCCCCTGAGTTCTGCCCTATCCTTAACGATCACTCTCCGAAGATGCGTTGACGCCGGGGGACCTAGGCGCCGAAGACTTCGTTGCCGCCGAGGCAGGTGCCGCCACGGATGCGACGGCCGCCCACGTCGCTGGCCGTTTGTCCGCTCGCACCTTTATTTGTCGGACCCCAGAGCAGACTCGGTTCATGGACGGCAACCAGGGACCCGAAGTGGTTCCGGCAGCACACGGCGGCGCTGGTTTCAGCGGTGCCGGGGAGTGCGGTGCCTGCGGTGTCGGGAAGTGCGGTGTTACGGCTGTTGCGGCGGCCACGCACGCCCGCTGCTTGCCCGCCCGGTCCGGCTCTCCATTAAATGTCGGACCGTCGCAGGAGACTTGGTTCGTGGACGGGAATCAGGGGCCCGAAGTGGTTCCGGCAGCACACGGCGAGGCTGGCTTCAGTCGCGCCGGCGATTGCGACGCCGGGGATCCCGACGGGGATTGCGGTGTTGGCACTGTCGCGACGGCCACCCACGCCCGCTGCTTGCCCGCCCGATCCGGGCCTCGGTTAAATGTCGGACCGTCGCAGGAGACTTGATTCATGGACGGCAAGCAGGGGCCCGAAGTGGTTCCGGCAGCACACGGCGAGGCTGGCTTCAGCCGCGCCGGGGATTGCGGTGCCGTGAATTGCGGTGCCGGAGAGCGCGGTGTTGGCACTGTCGCGACGGCCACGTACGCCCGCTGTATGCCCGCCCGGTCCGGGTCTCGGTTAAATGTCGGCCCCTCGCAGGAGACTTGGTTCGTGGACGGCAATCAGGGGCCCGAAGTGGTTCCGGCAGCACACGGCGAGGCTGGCTGCAGCCGCGCCGGCGATCGCGACGCCGGGGATCCCGCCGGGGATTGCGGTGCCGTGAATTGCGGTGCCGGGAAGCGGGGGGGTGTTGGCACTGTCGCGGCGGCCACGCACGCCCGCTGTATGCCCGCCCGGT